>NZ_JADEVE010000289.1 GCF_016125955.1 Acetomicrobium sp. S15 = DSM 107314
CGGCGGCTTGGGGAGCCTCTTGGGCGCCATCGTGGGCGGCGTCATCCTGGGCGTAGTGGAGACGTTCATATCTGCCTATGTGTCGAGCGTCCTCCGCGATTCTCCTCTGGGACTGTATTTCAGAGGTGATCTCTTTCTAACTCCACGCCCCCGCGTGGGGGGCGACCGCGTCAATGTTTTTTATAGTTACTGCAAAGGTTTACAAGAAGGATTCCGCGAATCTTCTGAATCAAAACGTTTCAGAAGGGGGGGAGCGAAGACGATTTCTCCTTTTTAGTGGTCCATGCCTGCTGTTTCCTGAAAGCGCGAACCTGGCGGGAATAGAGCACGCATTTGGGGTTCGCGAAGGCCAACAAAATATTGCTATAGTATTAAAGGGCCTTCAGGATCATACGTTTCCTTGGCACCCTGATGCTCTACACGCCTCTTCCAGTTGGCTCCAAGGAAATAAAACCTCAAGCTGTCTTTTGACGAGTCATAGGCCTGAAGCAATTCGTGACGTAACATAGCCCATTGGGTTGGATCGACAAGACACTCGAATACGGAATTTTGGACTCTCTGGCCATAATTCTGGCAGATTCTGGCCACTTTCCGGAGTCTTCGTGTCCCTCCTTCAGAAGTAATGTTTACATCGTAAGTGATGAGTACCATCATTAGACAACACCTCGCTATCGCCACCGAAAGGGGGGGTAGGCATCCAGATCCCCGCGCAAATGCCTGGCCAAGAGCAGAGATTGAACATGCGGCACGAGCCCGAAGGAAATCCGTTCGTTGATGAAGGGATGCATGATCTCTTCCCGTTTTCTCTTTTGCCAGGCCATGAGCACTTCTTTACGGGCTTCATCGCTCATAAACACTGCTCCGGTTTCGGTAACAGTGAAGTCCTTTGCCTTCACTTGTTGTCTGTTGACTAAACTCAGAGCCAGCCGGTCAGCAAGGGGCGGCCGCAATTCTTCCATGAGGTCCAATGCAAGGCTTGGTCGTCCTGGCCGATCCCGATGCAGAAAACCGACTGCCGGATCGAGGCCGACCCCCTCGAGGGCTGACGTGACATCGTGGACAAGTAACGTGTATAAGAATGACAGCAACGCGTTCATCGGATCCATCGGGGGGCGACGCGTTCGTTCAGTAAATCGAAAGTCATCTTTTTGTGACGTTATAAGGTGGTCAAACACGCTGAAGTATTGTCTCCCTGCGTCTCCCTCGATACCCCTCAGAGTATCAAGAGGAGCCTGATTTTCAAGGTTCTTCAAATGTCTTACCAGCAAAGCCGCGGTATTGGAAAGCACGCCTGATGCTCCGGGATCGTCATTCTCACGTGCCGCCCTCAAGAGGACCGTACGGCTGTTCGCTATTTTTGCTATAACTACGGAACGCGCAATTTCGGCCGATTTTATCTGATCATCAGCCCTTCGGTATTGTTCCCTTCGTAAGAGGACGTTGCCGGAAACGGGACCTTGAACGCGAGCTAGGAATCGACCGTTTTCAGATAAAAAAGAGACAGCCACGCCCCTTGCTCCGCATAAACCGAGCAGCGGAGGACTGCACGCAACCTGTCCGAAACAAATAATACTACATAGTGTATGTATTGGAACGCGCAATTTCGTTTCCTGCTCTACTTTAATAAGGACCGTTTCACCGTCGCGAGAGAGATAACTGCCCTGAGTCGTCACGTATAGCGTGTTCAGCAAATGCTTCATCTATTTTCTTCTCCATCCATATCTTGCTTCAGCGATGAGGAAATAATCGATCCGAGATATCTGCTTGCCTTTCTTCTCTTCTCTGTGGATTTCGGAAGACACACGTCAATCAGCGAACAACTTTCACAACGTTTGCCGTAATGGGCATGCGGTGTAGTTTTTTCTTCGGATAGCTCATGCAAACGCCTGGCTAAGGTTTTAGTTTCCTCCCGCAGTGCATCTGTGAAAATGATTTGATATCTACACCTTGACTTTCCGTAGAAGAAACAGCCTTCGGAAACGAGCGCCCTGAGCATCTCCTCCAAACAAAGAGCCTGTGCACAGAGCTGCACTTCGTCGCAATGGTCTATTTTCGGCCGACCTCGCTTATATTCAATGATCCGAATAGAGGCATTTCCTGGGTCAGACTCCTCGAATTCCACAACATCGGCCTGCCCGACAAGGCCCAGACTGAAAGACCTAAGACGAAGGGACCGTATGATCTTTACGCCCCCTCTACATTCCGAGTCGGCTTCGTGGACTTTCTCGTGCAATTGTTTTCCTTCCACGGTAAACACATTGTCCTGCCAAACCCGCTCAAGGTGTATCAAAGCCCATTGGCGCTCGCAAAATGCCAAGTGCTGGAGTGCAGAAATCGGCAGCAATTCGTCCTCAGAATACATATGAATCACTTCAGTTGGTGACAGGTATAATATTAAAAACTTGCTTCAATGGTTCACTATCAAGCGCTATCCGGTAATCAGAGAAAGAGCGCGCAGGGCCTTCCGAAACGCGTTCCGCGCTCACCCGAGAGAAAAGCTCGTATGCAGCTTTGTTGCCAAGGGCCGACTGATGCTCGAAGGCAACAACTGCTCGGGTGCACATCATGCCACGCGCCGCCGAACGGTCATGTTCGAACATGTTAACAAGCGCCTCCCAGAAGAGATCCAGGTCTTCCTGAGAGAATCCTGTTTGCGCGGCAAGATGTGCGGAGATAAACCCGTGTGCCCGATAAAGGGCGTAAGGTACAGTGAATTTTCGGCCCATGGTGCGGTTATCTCCGCTTTGTCTTTCGGCTTCGGCCTCAGTCGCTACGGCCATCCGCGTTATACTGTGTTCTAAAGCGACGATTGGTTCGACAGAGCGTGCAAAGGTAAGCTGAACGGGACCACGAACCTGTCCGCAATTGGGAGCTGTTTTTAGTGAAAGCACTGCGCCGAAAGTTCTAATGTCATAAAAATTCTTACACATCCACTCCCTTCCTTTTTCGGTTTCCTCCGCGGTCGGCTTTCTTGCTTTTGATCCCTTAAGCACGTTATCAACAAACTTCTTTACTTCTTTTCCGAGGTTCATATCTTTGATCAAGTCTTTGATCAACTTAACATCAGCGCTAGCTTCAACAACGAGCAACGATTGATTGTCTTCTTCCACGATTTTTAAACCCTCAGGCAAAGCCAAATCGTTTATAGCATCCTCGAGTTCTTTGGGAATCAGATTACGACTCTCTTGCCCTAAGGGGATGCCAAGATTTTCGAACGCTTCCCAGTGTGACTTACCAAGCACAGCCTTTTCTTTAATGTATATGTCGTATGGTCTATGGTAGTTTTTGGTTAACGCAACATAATTTCGCACTTTTCGTTTCAAACAAACATCGGTCACTAGCCCCATGCCGGTTTCTGCGTCAATTCGAGGCAGATTCCCGGCGTCTGGATCGCCGTTAGGGTTACCGTCCTGCACATCAAAGAAAATAACAAAATCGTACCTTTTGTTGATCTGGCCCATTTTTTTTAATGCCCTCCCTATTAATTGAAATTAGACTACTGATCGTTTTTCCTTTTTTGGAAAAAATCTTGACGTTGATGGTAGTATCCTATGGCAAAAAGAGCCTGTTGGTCTATTGTCAAATACCTGGGAAAGCTGTTGATCTCCTCCATGATTTCACCGATTTCTCTTTCAAAGTATAGCTTGCGACTTTTGCTTTCGAGCTTGGCAAGATGGTGATTTTTTAACTTAAGCAGCTGAGGGAAAACCGAAACTGGGCTTGATGAGGCAGCCCCGTAAAAACGATCACGAATAGTCGTATTGATATTTGGATGTGATTCCTCCTGAATTTTTTCCAACACGGAAAATAGCCTGCCGAGCCTGTAAGCCGTGTTCTTGTTGCTTTTGTCCAATCCCACACCTAAAGCCTCCTTTCTCAAACCTGCATAATTTTTCTGGAAACGATTAATACAACCCTTTAAAATTGCGGCACGCGTCCTGCCTACCCTGCGTTCTGCTCGTATGCGGGAAATGCATTGTTGCAGAAGAGTCCTCGGGTATGGAGTGCCGTCTATCACACTTGCCAATACGTCGCCCGCAAGTTTTGGGAGAACGTTTTCTGTTTTGTTATCCAATGCTGTCGAACGAACGAGTTGGCTCAGCGTCAGGTACTCTGGATCGTTAGGACTCTTGATTATGTTGATGTCTTCAAAATGCTGGATTATCTTCTCTGCGAATTCTTTGAGTGTGCCCGATCTCCAAAGACGGACTGAAATTCTTGCAGTGTTCGGAGCTAAACCGAGTACATAAAAACGTTCTTCACTGGCTGCGGGCATTTTGCCGGAGGTCGCAAACTCATATAGCGCACGAACCGCCCTCACTCCACGATCGGGATCATCTTTCGGGGGATCTGCAATGAACCAGGGGAAATTGCCTTCCATGTCGAATGTCTGTTCATCCCTTTTCTCCGCCCAAAAGACAATCGTAGTATTTCCAACTGTTACATTGTTTTCTGAATCTTTCCCTAGCAGGAAATTTAATGCCGTTGTATATTCGAAAGTGGCACGCTTGGAAAGTGGTGCGTTGAGATTTTGCTCTTTTCCATAGGAAGAAAAGGCGTCAAGGTTAAAAGAAACGACTGCCGCCCCCGAGGTATTTGTGCCTCTAACCCCTTTTATTGCAGGATGCGTCCTGGGTATGTAAGCTTTTTTACCAGAAACCAGACAAACACTCCATTTCATACCGCTATCCTCTTTTTCTTTGGGCAGCGTATCGCGCAAGTCATCAAATATCGTCATAGAGTCATTGCCTTCGAGCTTGAAAGTGACAAAGGCATTGCTATTCAAAATTTCCTTCCATAGTTCTGAATACTCGGTCTTTTGCTCAATCTGCTTTATAGGGTTATTCTCCAAAAATTTTTTAACGGCCAAAACAACTGTTGGTTCCTCTCCTTCGGTAAACTCCTCGGCAATTCGCCTTTTAAAGGCTTCGTGTCTTTTAGATATATCTTTTCTGCCGCGTGGATTTGCACCCAAGACGTATTCAACGTTGTCCCAAAGCAAATTCGGTTTTATTGCTGAGCTACGCTTTTCTCCCTGCATGACCAGGAAAGCCTTTGCCCGCAGCCTGTTCCCTTTCTGCTCGCGGGTGTCCTGTATTGCCTGGAGCTCTCCCCTCTCGTTGATTACCAAGAGAAAGGGAATCTCCTTCCATTCCCATCCTATCGGGGCCATACTGTTTTCCGGGTCAGCCATTTTTCGTTGATAGTATTCTGCAAGAGCCTGCAGTATCACCTTCGCACCTCCTCACTTTCCCAAGGTGGCACGTCTATTACTCCTTGTCGGAGAAAGGCTCTGAAAAATGCAGGTTTTATGTCATCGGGAGTTGAGAAATCCAGGTCATAAAGCATGAAGCCCAAATCTCTCGTTTCGTCAATCGGTTTCGGTTCGCTCGAAAGATCTTCGATTAGCCGAAAGGCACAGCTGAACTCCCGACAGCCAAGGTATGGCTGGTTGAAGCACTGACCCTTCCTTGCCCGCCGCTCGAAAATGGCATTATATTTCCCTGGGTTCTCGTCTTTTCGGTATTCCTCTTCCTCTGGGATAAACTCCTCAGGAGTTTTCCAAAAGGTTTTACTCCTGTCTTTTGGATGAATAAACTCCAGCTCGGCGTGGAGCCTATAGCGAACATCACGCAAGAAAAGTCCTGCCCTTTGCTGTCTTTCATTCTCGATAAAAATTTCTTTTCTCCTCTCGCTCATGGTTGCCCCAACTTCGTTCCTGCGCACTGAAATCCACGTTATCGGATTGAGAACTTCGATTTTTCTCACACGCCATCGCACGGCAGGTTTCCAGAAAACTGCCTCAAATATCCCCCGCGCTGCAGATGGAGTAATAACGTCATAGCTGACCCGCTCAACCTTCATTTCTGGTCTCGTGAAACAGGCGTAATCACCGGCTACCTCGAGACAGAAGACCTTGTTGAAAAACGTTCCGTTCATGGCTACCTCCTTTGCTGTTTCCTGACATTTCACAAGGAGCTTTTTCTAAACCATCAAAAACTCTTCGCTCCACTTTTTCTCGTCGGGAAGCAATCCCAAACCCTTGCGATACAAAGCTGGGCTCACCTGAATATAAAACCCTCCGATCTCTTCGATCATGCCCTTGTTGAAAAGATCTTGGGAAAGATATCGGGGAACGGTAACGGTAAAGCGCTGGAGTCTTCTCAGAAGCGACCTGCTCGGCCCTTGACGCCTAAGCTGCTCTATTAACGGATTGCTCGAGTTGCGGCTTCCTTCGTATTGGACGACGATGCTTTCCCGTTCGCTGCCATCGATGAGGTTGAACTGGCGCGCGAGGGTTCTGAATTGAAACTTGAAATCAAGGGCTTCCTTGACAACCCTGTTGTCAAAGTGCGGTTGATCGAAATCAACGACCTTTCCATAGAAGATCTTGAAGTACTCTCTAAAAAGTTCAGGTGCTATGTTCGAAATTTTTCTCAACCTCAACATTTCAAGGGTGGCATCCTCTCCTTTTCTCAATAGACCCGGCGGGGTCGGACAAGGAGGCATGAAGACGACAACCCTTCCCCTTTCCCCAAGGGAGTCAAGTTTGCCCTCCCTGTTACACCTGCCCGCGGCTTGGGCAATTGAATCAAATCCGCCAAGGGCCCTGTAGACGACGGGAAAATCGATGTCGACACCTGCTTCCACCAATTGCGTGCTGATGACACGGACTAGCTCTCCCTTGCGAAGCTTTTCCTTGATCCGACTGATCGTTTCGCTCCGCTCTTCTGCACACATAAAACCGGAAAGGTGGACTGTGCCATCGGGCATGAGTGAGTGAAGCTCACGACAATCACGGCGCGTGTTAACAATACAAAGTAGTTGATCATAAACACAAATTTCTGCGGCGAGATCTTCCCACGTTCTGCGCTTTAGATTTTCAGGGCCGGGAAGATCGAGGTCTACTCTCCTAAACGATTCTGCGAGAGAGGATGGATCGTCGATAATCTCTATTGCCCTCGGAAGGCCCGAAAAGATGCTTTTCCCAGAACCTATCGAGTCTTCCAGAGCTGGCTGTGTGGCGGTACATAAAAGAATGGTTACGCCAAAATGGGAGACAAGCCCTCTCAATACCGAAAGAATGGGTTTTAAGAATTCCGGCGGAAGCATCTGGGCTTCATCTAAAATGATCACGCTGTTGACAATGTTGTGAAGTTTCCGACATCGAGAGGGACGACTTGCGAAGAGCGATTCAAAGAGCTGGACATTCGTGGTAACGATTATTGGAGCGTCCCAGTTTTCAGCAGCAAGGCGGTTTTTGTAATCTTCATGATTAGGGTCCATGTTGCTGTGGTGTTCCAGAACAGCAGATTCTCCGAACAGCCAGTTCTCACTCTGTTTTGCTTCTTTTGCCCCCTCGTCATCGTCGGTGCCGTATTTATAGACCTTTGCGGTTTGTTCAATGATGCTCGTGTAAGGAATTGCCACTATGATCCTGTCTTTGCCGTACCGAAGGGCATGCTCCAGGGCAAACGCCATAGACGACAGGGTTTTGCCTCCTCCGGTGGGAACCGTCAGAGTAAAAAAACCGGGTGCCAGGGAAGCCTTCTTTCGGCACAATTCAAGTATTTTCTTCCTCTGCAGGTTTATAGGCGTCTGTGAAGCCGATTGAGTTTTCTTCGACATAAATTCGTCAAATCGCTTTTTCAGCGCCGCAAGGTTTATCTTATTTGCCCCATCAGTGTATGTGCTTTCATCGGCCCTGGCTTTTGCTTTCGAAGGATCCATAAATTCTTCGGTATCGAGAAAATCCGCATCAACAAGGCAAGAAAAGAGCATCCGTATCCATAAATGTAGAAATTCTTTGTCTTCTCCGTTCGGTTTGGAAATGCCAAATGGTCCTGTTTTCGGCTTTGGACATGAAATAAAGGGCGCTGCTTCTGGTAGGTTCTTAATAATTTTAAGGGTTTCCAAATTAAGTTCCTGGTTTAACGGGTTCTTGTAAACCCGATTAGGCAATGGATCACCTGAAGCATCTTCGGGATACCAATCCGGAAGGCCTGTATGATGTCCCGCGATCGGATATCCAAGCGCACGAGCCAGAGGGAGAAAACGGCTAAATTCGAGAAATGCCAACACGGCACCGGCCGAGCTGTGATTTCCTTTCCCTGTGGCCCCTTCGATGTGGGCATTCGGGTCAAAACCTGAGCTTGTTCTAATGTGTTTTTGCCACCCCGGGGTGAATTTCCCCAAATCATGCCAATAGGCAATTATTCTGACCCAATCCTGGTTCCCGAATTTTGAAGCAAATATCTCAGCCCTGCGAGCGGTTCCTTCCAAATGACTTTTCAAGCTCTGCGTGGTCCAAGTTCCATTTTCTTCTCTTCGAACATGTGCAATAAATTCCATCAAGTCCTCCTGCCAAATATGCCTTTAAGAGCACATCCAACCAAGATCTCGGAATATCTAGACCGTGGGTTTTCGCTCTATTTAACCGGCTTCACTATCTTAAATCCGAATTTCTTAATAGTGCACTTGTCTTGTCTTCGGCGTCGGGAAGCCCCTTCCCCTTTGGGTTGTAGTTCTAATAGAGCATATGTCAGACCGGAACGCGACCCTCTCCCATTGGAGCATATCCTTCAGGCACACTCAGGGTTGGTGAATTTGACTTCATCGATATCGAAGTAGTCAGGGTCGAAGTCGTCGCCGAGCCATTCGAGCATTTCTTCGTGGTCTTCGTGTTTTGGGTCTTTGATGACATCTAAGAGTTCTTCGTATCCCCAAGAGCCTCCGCAGTCTTCGGGCGAACATGCCCTTTACCGCCGATGCACCTCGGGTACTTGACACCTTCTCCCCTCGGTTGGATTTTCTCTAACTGTATTAGATGCCTCCAATCATCACCGAAATCATAGGTGTGGTTCGCCTTCGGGTTATCCTCTGAGAAAATTTCAGAGATCTTCACTTTCCAGTCCGGTAGGATTTCATGAACGCTATCTCCGTCGGGAATGCCGACTCTTACCCTTTTTCCGGTCTTTTGATCTTTTATCTTGAATTTGTGGAGATGGGAATCGGTCCAGCCCATGGCGTCTTGGATGGCGACGTGTAAATCCCAAAATGTGTATGTCTCTGGCACCTGTATTCGCCGCCAAATCGGCGGCTTTGTCTCTCTCGGGGTAATCTTGAACTGATATGTGTTATTGAACCGCTTTTTCACCTTAACTCCTCCATTGCATCGACCACCCTTATATAACTTGTCATCCACTCGAAGACAGGGCAGCGCTCCTTTCCCTCAATAGCAGTTTGGCGTCGACTGCGACGCACCTGTCCTCATATACGATGACGGGGTTCAAATCCATCTGGGCGATGCGCTCGCCCAACTCCTCGCCCAGGCGCGATACGGCGAGGAGGAGTGAGGCGAGGGCGCTTTTGCTCGCTTTGAAATTCCTGAAGCCCTCAAAAAGGCGACTGCCCCGCAGGAGCGATATCATTTCGTATGCATCGCTTTCGTCTATGGGAATTACTCTAAACGTGACATCTTGATAAAGCTCCGTTAAAACGCCGCCCATGCCGAGCATTATAGAAGATCCGAAGGCGGAGTCGTGGATCAGGCCCACGATGGCCTCCACGCCTGGAGGCTCCTGGACCTCAATGAGGACGGCCTTTCCCGGAAAGTCTTCCCTCATGCTGGAGACGGCCCTTTCCAGCTGGGCGCGGTTTTTGATGCCAAGCCTTACCCCGCCGACTTCGCTTTTGTGCAGAATTTGCGGGTCCGACACCTTTACTGCGACGGGATACGGAAACGGCAGACGCCTCGGCAGGCTTTCGTCTCCTTCTAAAACGAGGCGCTGCGGCACAGGCACACCGTAAGATTGGACGAGTTCTTTGACTTGGTGCTCGGCGAGCGGCATACATGAGAGGAGCAGATCTTTTGCTTTCATAGTCATCCCTCTCTATCGCTTTGAGTTTGCGCTTGCCCAGACTCCGCGCTTGTAGAGCGCGCTTATGGCTCGGACGCCCCTCCATATGGACGGGTAAGCGGGCACTCCGCTTTCTGTAAGGTTTTTTAGCGCGCGCTGGGAGAGCTCTCCTCCTATGCTCGTGACCACGATGGATTTTTCGCCGCGATGAAACCAGTCGGTAACGATACCCATTAGGCGCTCATCGACAAAGGGGCTTTGAAACTGCATTACGCACAGGATAGCATCCACATCCGGCTCGGATTCGAGCACCTCAAGCGCGGCGGCGTAGTGGTCATTGCTGGCGTTGGCGGTCACGTCCACCGGGTTGTTGGCCGAGGCGAAGGGGAGCAGGAGGGAACGCAGCTTAGCCCTGCCTGTCTCGGATAAGGGCGCTAATTTCAAGCCCACCCCTCTGTCGCTCGATTCCAAGAGATCGGCGGCGATGACGCCCATCCCGCCCGCCGTGGTAAGGATCGCCACGCGGCCTCCTGTGAAAGGGCGACCATGGTCGAGGGCGCGCGCCAAATCGACCAGCTCTTCCTCGTCATAGGCGCGGAAAACCCTTGCCTGCACAAGGGCTCCATCCGCGACCCTGTCGGAACCGGCCAGAGAGCCCGTGTGAAGCGCCGCAGCCTTGGCACCGCTTTCCGATCTGCCGGCTTTCAAGACTATGACGGGTTTTTTGGGCACGATTCGTCGGCAGCTTTCCAAAAAGGCCCGTCCGTCTTTGAAGCTTTCGAGATACATTATGATGGTCGACGTCTCAGGATCGGCCGCGAAGTAATCGAGGAGCTCGTTTTCGTCCACATCCAATTTGTTGCCTATGCCCACAAAGGCGGAAAAGCCCACTCCCACAGCTGCCGCGGCTTCCATGATACATACAGCCGTAGCTCCGCTTTGGGAGATAAAGGCTATGCCGCCAGGTCCCGGCCTCGGATTGCGCTCTCGCGACGTGAAGATCGTCTCGATCCGCCGCCTCGGGACGTATACCCCAAGCGTATTCGGTCCCAAAAACCTCGGACGCCTCTCCGGAGGAGCGCTTGCGAGCATCTTTTTGATCTCCTCCTCGAGGCGTTTCCCCTCGCTTCCCGTTTCGCCGAACCCTGATGCCAGGCAGACTATGGCCTTTACGCCTTTATTCACGCACTCTCTGACGGCCTGCGACGTTGCACTTGCAGGCAGGGCCAGGACCGCCATATCCACGTCTTCCGGTATGGACATGAGGCTCGGATAACATCTGTGGCCGAGGATCTCGCCCGCTGAAGGGTTGACGGGAAATAATTTGGCTTCGCTGTCGAGCATATACCTAAAGACAAGGTGGCCTATTTTTGAGGGGTCTCGAGAGGCTCCGAGTACTGCAACGGTGCGCGGGTCGAACAGGGCATTTAAGTTTGAATGGGTCCTTTTCACTCTATCGCGCTCCCTTCGCTTATAAGGCGTTTTAAAGTGAGCTCTCGCGCCATGCAGAAAGCGCTCATATTCGCACTCAATGCTTTCTCGGAGACCGAGGCGCGGATAGCCTGTTCCCATTCCTCCTCCGAGGCGTCCAAAAATGGCGATGAGGCCCCAAGGAGGGCCACATTGCTCGCTCTGGCGTTGCCGGCCTCTCTGGCTATCCTCGAGGCTTCGACCCATACCAGTATTCCTGCCTTCCGCATTGCCTTCTCCTTCGCGTCTTCGGGGTACTTCTCGCCTCCCAGCGTAACGGTCACCGGCATAATCCGCTCGTCGCTCGTTACACAGAGTCCTCCTTTTTTCATCCACGGCAAGTAGCGAAGGCATTCCAGCTGCTCTAAGGCTAAGAGCATATCGGCCTTGCCGAAAGGAACGAGGGGAGAGTAGACAATTCTTCCTCGACGCACGTGCGTCTCCACACTGCCCCCCCTCTGGGCCATACCGTGGACCTCAGATGCCTTTACCTGCCACCCTTGGGCCAAAAAGAGCGAAGTGAGGATGCGCATCGTCATTATGCTCCCTTGTCCTCCTACACCGGCTATGACGATGTCGTTTATTCGACCTATGCGTTGGTTTAAAGCGACTTCGACCATCGCTCACGCCTCCTGCTCCGCCAAGGCCCCGCTCTTGCAGAGCTGGACGCACATATAGCAGCCGTTGCAGAGCGTCTCGTTCACCCGCGGCCGCTTGTTTTCTTTTTCCAACGCCGGACAGCCTATGCGGAAGCAATTTCCGCACTCTATACAAAGTTCGCTTAAATAATGCACAGGCGGTTTTGCGGTGCCGGATGTGAGGGCACAGGATCTCCTGGTGATGACCACAGATGGCTCCTCGCGCGATACGGCCTCTCTTATCGCTTTCTCCGTGCCTTCGAGGTCGTAGGGATCTGCTATGCTGACGTCTTTGACGCCGCAAGCGCGAACCAGCGCCTCGAGATCCACCCTCGGGGCCGGTTTGCCGCGCGCATCTCTGCCCGATGCAGGGTTGTCTTGATGGCCTGTCATGGCAGTGGTGCCGTTATCGAGGATGACGACGGTGACGGTGCCGCGGTTGTAAACCACATCTATGAGGGGAGCTATGCCGGAGTGCAGGAAGGTGGAATCGCCTATCACGGCCACGGTTCTCCGTGAAAATTCTGTCCCCATTGCTTTCTCTAAGCCCATTGCCTCTCCTATAGAGGCGCCCATGCACGTGCACGTGTGCAGGCTGTTGAAGGGCGGAGATGCCCCGAGGGCATAGCAGCCGATGTCTCCTGTCACGTTCAGACGGCACTTCGCGAGCACGTAGAATACGCCCCGATGAGGGCACCCTGCGCAAAGCGTTGGAGGCCGCAGTGGCAGGGCATCCCGAGGCTCTTCTTCTACCGGTGGTTTTGCGCCCAAATGCGTTTCCACCGCCCTGCGGACTATATCCGTAGAAAGCTCCCCTGTGCGCGGAAAAACGGCAGGGCCCGTCAAGCCTTGTCCGATTACGTCAATTCCCATGGCCAAGATCTCTTTCTCCCAAAACGGATCCCCCTCCTCGACCACGAAGAGGCGATCTACCTGCGAGGCGAAATCCGCGATGAGCTTCTTCGGCAGGGGGTAGGCCAACCCGAGCTTGAGCACAGAGGCTTCTGGGAAGGCCTCTTTGACGTATTGGTATGCGATGCCTCCGGTGACGAAACCTATGTCCCTGTCTTTTAGCTCCATTTTATTGAATTGGCAGTTTTCGGCGTATTCCTTAAGCGCATCGAGGCGCTGCTCTACGATAGGGTGCCTCTTTCTGGCGTTGGCCGGAACCATTACGAAGTCTTGAATCCTGGGCACAAACTCCAGTGTTCGTGACGGCTTTATGCGTTTACCGAGTGAAACCGCGCTACGCCCGTGGGAGAGGCGCGTAGTCGTGAATAGGATCACCGGAGTGGAGAAGTGTTCTGAAATGTCAAAAGCGGCTATCGTAAAGTCCTTCGCCTCTTGGCTATCCGAGGGCGCCAGTACGGGAATGCGCGCTATACAACCGTAATGGCGGTTGTCCTGCTCGTTTTGTGACGAGAACATCCCCGGGTCGCCTGCGGAGACTATAACCGTGCCGCCCTTGACCGGCATGTAGCAAAAGGTAAGCAACGGATCGGCGGCCACGTTTAGGCCAACGTGCTTCATGGCGACCAAGGCCCTGGCTCCGGCGAAGGAAGCGCCTGTGGCCACCTCTAAGGCTACCTTTTCGTTCGGCGACCATTGAACCCAAATGTCCGGCATCTTTGCAAGCGCCTCTATTACCTCGGTGCTGGGAGTGCCGGGATATCCCGTGGCCACAGCTACGCCAGCCTCGTAAGCTCCTCTCGCTATGGCCTCATTCCCAAGCAGGATCGCTACCGACTCTTTTTCGGGGGGCATCGCATCACCTCCAAAGGCTTCGCGCTCTTTCCGCCCGAGGGGGCGAGACCCCTTTCTCTTCATCCTCAGGCGTAATTTTCCAGCAATTTGTTCAACCGGTCCCATACCACATCGCGCTCATATAGTGGCGCGCTCGAGGCCTTATAGGCAGGAAGGGTTTCTTCGAAAACTTCCTTCTCTCTCACATATATTACACCGAGGGGGAGCTTCTCGGTCTCAAAAGCCTTTCTCATCGCCGCCATGCGGTCGGTGGGGTCGTAATCGTCGCCCAAATAGTAAGTATGTTGTTTGAACCATTGGTAAGTATTGACCCTGTTAAACGTGACACAGGGTTGCAGGACGTTGATCAACGAAAACCCTTTGTGGGAGACTGCCTTCTTTATGATCTCCTTGGTCTGTTCTATGTCGCCGGCTGAGGCTTGTGCCACGAATGAGGCATCTAAGGCGACGGCCACGGCTATGGGGTTAAAGGGCACGCTGGTTACTCCCTTTGGGGTGGTGGGAGATACGAACCCCAAAGGGCTCGTGGGTGACGCCTGACCTTTCGTGAGGCCGTAAACCCTGTTGTCGTGGGCGAGTACTGTGATGTCGGGGTTTCGCCTTATCGTGTGGATCATGTGGTTGCCGCCCTCGGCATACATATCTCCATCCCCTCCCACGTCAAGCACGACGAGGCGGGGGTTTGCCGCCTTGGCTCCGGTGGCGTTGGAGATGGAGCGCCCATGAAGCCCGTGAAGGAAGTGGGTGTTCACGTAGTGGTTAAGTTTGGCAGCCTGGCCTATCCCGGAGCATATGAGCACCTCTTGGGGTTTCAGATCAAGTTCCGCCAGCGCTTTTTTCACAGCCTCCAATATCGGAAAGTTCCCGCAGCCCGGGCACCACATTATGTCAACCGGTCCAGGCACGTCGAAGAGCTTTAGATCGGTCATTTCTCTCTTCCTCCTTTAAATCGCTATTTCACGAAGGCGCTCAAGCAGCTCCTCCACCGTCATCTCCATGCCGGACCAACTCAATAATTTGTGGTCCACTGTCACATCCGCGTGGAGCTTCAAGAGCTTCGCAAGCTGCCCCGTCGCGTTGCACTCCACGTCTATGACGACCTCGGCTTTTCGCAAGAATCCCTCGACGGAGCTGTGAAGCGGGAAGGGTTGTTTGATCTGGAGGAAAGCCGTCTTGGGCCGAGCGAATCGAAGTAGCGCCTCTTCTATGATGTAGCGCGTGGACCCCCACCCTACCAAGAGGAGATCATAGTTATCGTCGCCGTAAAGGGCTGGCGGGAGGGAGGCTTGCGCGAGCCCTTTCAGCTTTCGCAGCCTCTTGGCGTTCATGGCTGTGCGGATCTTGGGGTCTTCGTCCATGTTCCTGCCGGTGTCGCCATGCTCGTTGCTGTCGAAGGCTATTAGGCCTTCGCCGTAGCCCGGTATCCCTCTTGGCGAGACGCCGTCATCGGTGATGAGATAGCGTTTGTAGTCTTTGTCGGTTTTTACGATGTGTTTTTCTACCCTCAAGCCGTCAAAAGAGAGCCTTTGGGTGTTATAGGAGGAATCCAAGAGATATTGATCCGTTAGGACGAAGACAGGCACTTGGAAACGGGCGGCCAGGTTGAAAGCGTGCTGAGTCATGTAAAACGCCTCTTCTATGGACCCGGGGGCGAGGATTGCCCTGGGGAACTCCCCGTGCCCAGCATAGAGGGCCAGTTCCAGGTCCGCTTGCTCCGTGCGTGTGGCGAGTCCCGTAGCTGGGCCGGGTCGTTGTCCCAAGTGGATCACCATGGGACTTTCTCCTATGCCTGCCAAAGACAGCCCTTCGCTCATCAGGTCAAATCCGCCGCCCGAGGTCGTCACCATTGCGCGCCCGCCGGCATACCAGCCGCCTATGGCCATGTTCATTGCGGAGATCTCATCCTCCGTCTGCTCGGTTACAATGCCGAATTCCTCGGCCTGCTGCGATAAAAAGGAGAGCACTCCCGTCGCTGGAGACATGGGATAGCCGAACGCCATGTTGCAACCGCCTGCTATAGCTCCGAGCGCCACGGCGTCGCTTCCGCTCAGTAGATATTCGGAAGCGGCTTTTGTATCGCGGTCCACCTTGACCGAGATCTCCTTAGCCAGGTCGCGAGCGATCTCATACCCCTTGCGGGCCGCCTCGGCGTTCTTCGAGACTACGTCGTTGCCCCTCGCCCCGAAGCGCTCCTCGAAAAAGCCTTCCATCAAGGAGAAGTCCACGTCGAAGAGGGCAGCTACTATTCCTGCGGCTATTACATTTGCGTAGACCGGATTTCCCAATTCCTTGGCCATCGACGACAGTGGGACATGGAAAAAGCGAAGGCCGTGCCCGGCCAGCTCGTCTCCCATCTCTTCTGCGTCGCCCACGATCACTGTCCTATCGCCTATGCGTCCCTTTAGGTAATCCCTTAGGCCTTTGTTCAGGCACACGAGGAGGTCGATCCGATCCACGAAGGCCCTCACCCTCTGCGAAGAGACGCGGATTTCGGTAGAGTTGTTTCCGCCTCTCACGCGGGACATAAATTCGCGGGTGGCGAAGATGTGGAACCCGCTTCGCTTTAGAACCTTGCCCAAGATCTCCTCCGCCGTCTGTATACCCTGGCCGGCTGCTCCAGTTAAGACGACAGAGACGTCTCTTTCTCCTTCGCGAGGCAAGAGAATCATCGACTCACACTCCTTTACTTTGGGGTCTGTATAAGCCGATTATATCAAAAACTTGAAAAGGCTTCAAAAATAGATTGCCGGCGGGAAACAGCCGCGCAGGCAACTTACAGTTACAGGAATGTTGCGACCTTCGAAAGCCCTTCTATGCCGTCTACGTCGGTATCGAGCAAAGGGATCTCAGTTATCCAAAGGCCGGAGAATTTCGTGCGCGCCTCCGCCAGATATTTTTCCTGGATCGCCCGTCGCTTCTCCAAGAGGCCTCCGGCTTCAGGGGGAATTACCTTGTTTATGACGATGCCGTCTGCTGCTATTCCGTATTTGCGAAGGATAAAGAGAGCTTTTGCGGTCTCAGCTATGGGCAATTTCTCTGCGTTTATGACGAAAACGAAGCTCGTAACAGAAGGATCCGTCAGGATAGCCCGTGCCTTCTCAAAGCCGGCCTTCCTCTTCTCTAAGACCTTTATGATGGGGTCATCTCTTGAGCCGCTCGAGGCCATCCTGAGGAGTTTTACGGCGCGACTCCTGCGCGCGATGAGGCTATCCATCCATGCCCCCAATATCTCCGGCAGGGTGAGGAGTCTCAGCGTATGGCCGGTAGGAGCCGTGTCGAAAACGATGAGGTCGTAGGGATTTCCTGCCTCGTCCATCAACTCCACGAACTTATCGAACGTGGCAGCCTCCTCGGAGCCGGGCGACAGGTACGCCGCGTCTATCTGCCTTTCTATCTCCTGGATAATGACGCTGCTCACCACGCCCTGCATCTGCTCTTTGACGCGGGTGATGTATTTCTTGGCCTCTTCTTCGGGATCTATCTCTATGCCGTAAAGCCCCCGGGATATAGGCCTTTCTTTGGGCCCTATGGCGACGCCGAAGATGTCCGACAGAGAATGAGCAGGGTCGGTGGAGGCTATGAGGGTTTTCCTCCCGTCGCACGATGCGCGCAGGGCGAAAGCCGCCGCGCATGTAGTCTTTCCTGTGCCGCCCTTGCCTCCGAAGAAGACGAAGCTGCGCCCTTTTAGTTTTTCTGCCAGTTCTCCCATTCTTGCGCTTCCTTTTGTCGCCTCGCCGAGGCGACGTCGCTAACATCAAAAGTTAAATTGGGCAGCCTTTTCCTCTATCACCGAACCCCTATTCTGGATCCTCCTCTCCCATCCTTCAATCTCTGGAGCCAGGTATGGTAAGAGCTCTAAGGTGTAATAAGAGACGGGGTTTGGGATACCCAGCAGGTCGCCGTAAAGGATGAGGAAGAAGTTGTCGTTGGCGTCGAATGCCTCCTTGCGCGTGATCGCATTTTCTGCGGGAGCCTTCAGGATCGCCGAAAATACGTCTTTCAGGAAGGAGATCGCTTTTTTCACAAAATTACCTCCCATGCTTTCAAAAAAAGGGGGGCGGTGCCCCCCCTTTTTGAATCGCTAAACCGGTGCTCCGGCCCTTTTCTTCTTCCCCGTGAGGACGTTGTAGGCGAGGGCTATGAGTATGATCGCCAGAATGAAAAGCAGCGCGCCGAAGAAGACGAGCGCATAGTTTCCGCGGGCGACGTTGTCCCTGATAAGGAAGCCCAGGGCCGTCAGCGTCACGATGAACATGAAAATCATGGGGAAGATGAGCATCTTGTTGTTTTTCCCTGCATTTGCAAGCCAAGCGGCCACGGCCAAAAGTGCCACTGCCGCCAAGAGCTGGTTTGCAGAACCGAACATCGGCCAGATCACGGACCAACTCGTGAAGGCAAGCCATACAGATATTGCCACGGTGACTATTGATGCTACATACCTGTTAGCCAGAAAGCTAACTGTGGTGACGGGCCTTGCCTCTGCAGCCTCGGCCTGAGACGGGGTTGCGGCTGTGGCGAAAAACTCCTGAAAGGCGAATCTCCCGAGCCTCGTAGCCGTGTCGAGCGTGGTCAAGGCAAAAGCCGAAACGGCCAAAGCCGTAAACGTTTTCCCTGTGGTGGCGTCCAAGCCGAAGCTCGTCATAAACGTGGCAAGCCCGGTGGCGAAGACGTTTACGGGGCCTCCCTTCAGCAGTGCGCCATAGTTTTCTTTAGTCAAGTATACTGCAGTCAATGTCGCCAGTATCGCGAGGACGCCTTCGATGAGCATGCCGCCATAGCCTATGACTTTTGCATCCCCCTCTTTATCCAACTGCTTGGCCGTTGTACCGGAGGCCACAAGTGAGTGGAAGCCCGATATGGCGCCGCACGCTATGGTTATGAACAGCATTGGGAAAAGATAATTCGATCCCACCTTGAAGCTCGTTATGGCAGGCATTTGGATAGTGGGGTGGTATAGTATTACCCCGATTACGCCGCCTAAAATCATGGCGTAAAGCAAAAAGGAGTTCAAGTAGTCTCTCGGCTGGAGCAGTATCCACACAGGCAGAATGGACGCCGCGATAATATAAAACGAAAGTATGATCAGCCACGCGGTTTTGGAGAGGTGAAGGGGCATGTATACCCCTAACACCACGCACAGGAAGAGTATAACTACCCCTACGATAGTGCTTAAAAACAGTGGAGCGTTGCGCCTATATATGGCGAAACCAAACACCACAGCAAGAGGCATGAACAAAAGCGATGATGTGGCCGCCTGAGGCGTAGAAACGAAGGTGTCCGCTACGATATTTCCGAAGGCCGCTATGATTAGCACGAGTGTGAGCCATGAGAAGAGCAAAAACAACCTCTTAGCGGCTGTGCCCACGTTAAGCTCTATTATCCCTCCTATTGACATGCCCTTATGTCTTATCGATGCCAAAAGCGACCCAAAATCGTGGACGGCGCCGAAGAAGATATTGCCCAAGATGATCCAGAGCGTAACGGGTATCCAACCGAAGGTCGCCGCCAAGATTGGCCCGTTGATAGGCCCCGCGCCGGCTATGGAGGCGAAATGGTGCCCCAACAACACCGGTGCCTTGGCGGGCACATAGTCGACGCCGTCGTACATGGTGTGCGCCGGCGTCTCGCGCGTTACGTCCAGCCCCCACTGCTTTCCTAACCAACCCGCGTAGTAGACGTAAGCCAAGGCAAAAAGGATTATTGCAATCACCAACAGTAAAATTCCACTCATTCCTACTCCACCTCCCTTTTAGATATATTACCGTTTTATACCGTCGCTTCGCCGACCTTAAAGTCATCGACCACCTGCCTTCCTCTCCCGTTTGCGACGACGCTGCCGGTAGACAGGTCCACGGCTAAAAGCCTCACCTCTTGCCACCCTCTGAGGCCGAAGGCGTGATATTTGACGTGCTTGAACTTTTTGACGAACCGCTTCACGTCTTCTTCTATGGGGGTTTCCGATATAGCCGCGCCGGTTACGATTGTGCACATATGCTCTTCATTGGGCCTCGCCCTGCGATGCGCCTCTCCGACGAGCAACTGGGCGAAACGCTCAGTCTCCTCTAATGAAAACTTATCATAATACTTGATCATACGATATTCATGGGCCTCGTAAGCATCCATCACCATCGTGAGGAGATGACGTTCGGTCCTTGCGTGAAATTCAGCGACTATGTCGAAAAATTCTCCTCCGATCCTGCGATCTCTGAAGACATCGAAATATAATGCATGCTTTTTCTCCAGCACTCTCAGGTATTGCTCTTTGTCCATTGCTTTCACCGGCTTGTAGTATAACATATAATGACTAATTATTCTATATTTTGACTCATTTTTTTCTATGCGAGGAGGTTCGATCGATGGAAGGTTTTTTGCTTTTGATACCTATGGCGGGCAGCATCGTAAATGCCCTTTCTGTCGTCGTCGGGAGCCTGATAGGCCTTGCCGTCCGCTCAAGACTCCCAATGCGCTATTCGAACATCGCCTTTCAGGCCATAGGGCTTTTTACCCTTTATCTCGGCGTCCAGATGGCCACAAGCGCCAGGAACGTCCTCGTCTTGATATTCAGCCTCGTCGTGGGCTCCATTCTGGGCGAGTTTCTGGCCCTCGAAGATCGGATCAACGGGGCTGCCGAACGCCTCAAGCGAAGCTTGAACGTCGGCGAGAGCAGCTTTGTCGAGGGCTTCATGACCGCCTTTTTGCTCTTTTGTATGGGCTCCATGACGATATTGGGGGCCTTTGAGGAGGGATTGGGTGGCTATCCTCGTCTGCTTTTTGCCAAGTCATTTTTGGACGGAGTTTCCTCCATAGCCCTGTCGGCCTCTTTAGGCGTGGGTGTGATATTTTCCGCTATCCCACTCCTCATCTATCAGGGCGGTTTGACGCTGTTTGCCCATGCGCTGCGCTCCCTCCTCTCAGAAGCGGTGGTCGCTGAAATAACAGCGGCGGGAGGCATAATGCTGTTGGGTTTGGGCCTTTCGATTTTGGAGGTAAAGCGCCTGCGCGTCACAAACATGTTGCCGAGCCTATTGGTGGCGGCGCTGTTGGGATTGGCCTTGCTCAATTAAACGTGTGCCTTTGAACGGTGGGACAGGTCGCCCTCAGAGGGGCGTTTTTAAGATTAATCAAAGTCGACGACGTCTGCTATAATAAAAGCGATAAGAAACTATGGGGAGGGAACGAATGATGAGGAAGTTTCGCTGCCTCACCTGTAAGTATGAGTTCGAAACGGAAGAAGCACCGGCCGTTCTCAAGTGTCCGAAATGCTTGAACCGCTTCGTGGAGTTGGTTTCGGGGGAACCGCTGAAAGGTAAGCCCTGGAGCAGCAAGACCTACAGCGTTAAGAAGTAGTGCGCGTAGCGGCCTTTATCCTGGCCTCGCCCGTCGCAGACCCTCAGACCTAACGGGGACCTTGACATGGTTTTGGGACTCTCGCTGCTCGAGGGTTGCGTTGAAAGCGGTGAGGAAGAGCTGTGGAGTACCAGCTAAAAACTGAAAGAGGCAGGTTCCTTTCGGCCTGCCTCTTGGATTTTCTTGGTAGCCCCAAGGGGATTCGAACCCCTGTTGCCGGACTGAGAACCCGGAGTCCTAGACCACTAGACGATGGGGCCTCCACTCTTTGGCTGGGGGAGGTGGACTCGAACCACCATTGCGTGATCCAGAGTCACGTGTCCTGCCAATTAGACGATCCCCCATTGGCGAGGATGATAATAGCATGAGATCTTTTTTCGCGCAAGGCCCAAAGGGTGCCCAGGTTTAAGACATGATTCGCTCTCTTTGTGTTATATTGAAGTCCCTTTTGACAACGTCTTCGAAAGGATATAAAAATTTAGGTGTTACCAAGCCGAGATAAAGGGGGAGGAGAAGCGATGAATTGCGGCATTCCTGTAGCTAAAGATACGTATTGGGTCGGCGTAAACGATCGCCAGACGGACCTCTTCGAATCCATATGGCCCCTGCCCAGAGGGGTCTCTTATAACGCGTACCTGGTGGCAGACGAAAAGGTGGCCCTCATAGATACGGTGAAAAACTGCTACGAGGCGGACCTCATAGGGAAGATTCAAGGCATATTGGGGAAGGATCGCGGCGTTGACTACCTGGTTGTAAACCACATGGAGCCCGACCATTCCGGGGCCATCAAGGTGCTCAAGGGTTTTTTCCCTCAGATGAAGATCGTGGGCAATGCTCAAACCAGAGAGTTTTTGAAGAGCTTCTACGCCGTAGACGATAGCAATATCCTGGTCTTTAAGGACGGGGAGAGCCTGGACCTCGGAACGCACAAACTCTCTTTTCATTTCATACCCATGGTTCACTGGCCCGAAACCATGGTTACTTTCGACTGGGCGACCGGCGTTGCTTTCACGTGCGACGCCTTCGGCGGCTTTGGGACCCTCGACGGCGGCATCTTCGACGATGAGGTCGATATGGGCTATTACGAGGGTGAGATCTTGCGCTACTTCTCCAACATCGTCGGCAGGTACGCCCCTCAAGTGGAAAAGGCGATCGATAAGTTAAAAAGTTTGGATTATAAGATTATAGCTCCCTCTCACGGGCCCATACACCGCAAAAACCCGAACTATATCGTGGGGCAATACGCGAGGTGGAGTCGCCACGAGACCGACTGCGGTGCCGTAATAGCCTTCGGTTCCATGTACGGCAACACGCAAAAGGTGGCCGAACAAGTTGCTCGAGCGCTGTCGGCTGAGGGGATAGAGCATATCATTCTTCACGATACTTCTCGGAGCCATCCGTCTTTTATAGTGAGGGACATATGGCGGTACAGCGGTCTCGTGTTGGCAGCTTGCACGTACAACATGATACTTTTCCCGCCTGTGCAGACGCTCGTCGAACATTTGAAGAACAAAAACATGAAAAATCGTATCTTGGGGGTTTGCGCTTCCTACAGCTGGAGCAAGGGCGTAGCGCTTAAAGCCTTGAAGGAGCTTGCCGCATCCGGCGGATGGGAGCTCTTGGAGCCGCAGGTGGAGGTGAAATCCTCCCCCGCGCCGGAAGACCTCGAACTGTGCAACCAGTTGGGCAAAAACCTGGCGCAACGCCTTAAGGCATGTCAATCTACGGCTGGTTAGCGCTGACTTGACCTGCGGTGTATAAGTGTGGTAGAAAATGTGTGAAGAGAGCGCAAGTTGGTGAGGATGTAGCATTTGGGGCGTAGCCAAGCTGGCAAGGCAGCGGACTTTGGATCCGCGATTCGCAGGTTCGAATCCTGCCGCCCCAGCCATTTTTGAGAGATAGAGGGGAAGCTTATCGCTTCCCCCATTTTATTGTGCTTTGCGCGGCACTTTTTAGAAATTGTGCTGCGAAGCGAGGGTTAGCGTGTAAACTTATTGTGTGGACTTGTGGCGTTGAATTTAAGAAAATGGGGGGAGAAAGGCGCAAATGGGGAGGGTAGGTGCTCTTGTCCTGGCTGCTGGCAAGGGGACGCGCATGAAGGGAAGCCTTAGCAAAGTGATGCTCCCGGTATTGGGAGAGCCTATGCTCTATTATCCCTTGAGGGCTCTCAGCGAGGCCGGCATAAAGGACATAGCTGTCGTAGTCGGTTGGGGCGGCGAGGCGGTGGAGTCATACCTGGCCTCCAGATGGCCAGATGTGGCGGTGCTCTGGCAGAGAGAGCAGTTGGGTACCGGACATGCCTTGATGGTTGCCGAGCCTTGGTGGGCATCGCTTGATGAGCTGCTCGTTTTACCTGGCGATGTCCCGCTCGTCGGCGCAGATGTATTGGAGGCACTGTCGAGGCGTCATATGGACGAGATGACCGAGGCCACCTTTTTGACCATGACCCTCGACGATCCGTCAGGCTACGGCAGGGTGATCCAGGTGGACGGAAGGGTGCGCATAGTCGAGGACAAAGATGCCTCTCAGGCGGAGCGTTCGATCCAGGAGGTCAATAGCGGCATATATGCCTTCAACGCGGCTTCTTTAGCGGATTTGATCCACCGCTTGGATAACGATAACGCCCAAAAGGAGTATTACCTCACTGACGTGGTTCGATTGCTCTCTGCGGATGGAAAGCGCGTGGCCGTGTTGAACTGGCCGGATCCCGAAGAGCTCATGGGAGTCAACGACCCCGTTCAGCTCGCTCAAGCTGCTGTCATGCTGCGAGACAGGTTGCTTTACCGTTGGATGAAGGAATTTGGCCTGAAGTGCCTCGATCCTAACAGCGTGTGGATCGGCCCCGAGGTCTCCTTCGAGGAGGACGTGTGGATAGATCCGTGGGTCGAGCTGTGGGGCAAAAGTTCAATCGGGGGCGGCAGCCGCATCGCCAGCTTCACCGTAATAAGGAATAGTAAGCTCGGAAGCGGCGTGCAGGTGCGCGGACATGTGGTTATGGAAGATAGCGTCGTGGGCGATGGTGCCGCTATTGGCCCCTTTGCGCATCTTCGTAACGGCGCGGAGGTTGGCGAAGGGGCTCACGTGGGGAAATTCGTGGAGATCAAGAATTCCACCATAGCTCACGGCAGCAAGGTCCCCCATCTTTCTTATATAGGCGATGCTGTCATAGGCGAGGAGACGAACATAGGAGCCGGAACGATAACGTGCAACTTCGATGGCCGCAGGAAGCATCAAACACGCATAGGTGACCGTTGTTTCGTGGGCAGCGACACGATGCTCGTGGCTCCGGTGTCGCTCGGCGACGATTCATATACCGGGGCGGGGTCGGTCATCACGCGCGATGTCCCAGAGGGCGCCCTCGCCATAGCCAGGGCGAGGCAGCGCAACCTGAAAGGATGGGCAAAGAAAAAGAAGGAGGAAGAAAGGTAGATGGCGGATAGGCTTAGGGAAATAAAGATTTTTTCTGGTAGCGCCCATCCGGAGTTTGCCCAAAGGGTGAGCGAAAACCTTCGCGTGCCCCTCTCGAGCGCGAAGGTCGGCAGGTTTTCCGACGGCGAGGTCAGCGTCTCAATCGAAGAGAGCGTCAGGGGTGCAGACGTCTACGTTATACAGCCGACCTGCCCCCCGGTGAACGAAAACCTAATGGAACTGTTAATCCTCATAGATGCGCTCAAGCGGGCCTCGGCCTATCAGATAAACGTGGTGATGCCCTACTTCGGCTATGCCAGGCAGGACAGGAAGACGCGGTCGCGAGAGCCGATCACGGCGAAGCTCGTAGCGAACCTTTTGGAAAAAGCCGGAGCCAATCGCGTCATATCCGCCGACCTCCACGCGGGGCAAATACAGGGTTTCTTCGATATCCCGGTTGACCATCTTACGGCCATTCCTCTTATGGCTTCTTACTGCCACAAAGCGCTCAAGGAAGAACTTAAGGAGGGGAAAGTGGCCGTGGCCGCGCCCGACATAGGCGGCGTGGTCAGGGCGCGTCGCTTTGCCCTTCAGATAAATGCGGATCTCGCTATAATAGATAAGAGGCGCTCCTATGAGGTGGCCAATTACTGTGAGGTCTTGGAGATCATAGGCGATGTGAGGGGCAAGACTGTCGTGATGATCGACGACATGATAGACACGGCAGGAACGGTCTCTAAGGCGTCTGAGGCGCTGATCAAAAGAGGGGCCGAAAAGGTCTACGTGTGCGCCACTCACGGCATTTTGTCCGGGCCGGCCATAGAGAACTTGAGCAAGCTCGACGAAAACGGCAGGCCCTTTATAGACCAGGTGGTGCTCACGGACACGATCCCCTTGCCCAAGGAAAAAAGACTGGATAAAATCATACAGCTTTCGATAGCCTCGCTATTTGCGGAAGCCATAAACCGAGTCCATTCGGATCATTCGGTGAGCATTCTCTTCAGATGAGGGAGATGGTGTGCGGTGTCGATGGTTAATATAGAGCTCAAAGAGAGAAGTGTAGTGGGCAAAGAGGGGAACAAAAAGCTCAGAGCTCAAGGGTATGTGCCGGCGGTGTTCTATGGCCCGAATTATAGTGAGGGCCTGCCCGTGCAGGTGGTGGAGAAGGAAATAGAACCCTACGCCAATTCGGCGCACTGGGAGACCGTGATGTTCGAGGCGCTTTTGCCGAACGGGGGCAGGGAGATGGCCATAATGAGGGAGATCCAGCGCAATCCCGTCACAGACCGGATCCTCCACATCGACTTCTATCAACTGATCAAAGGCCATACGGTGGCTGTCGAGGTTCCCGTCGAGCTCATCGGCAGGGAGCGGTGCGAAGGGGTTAAGAAGGGCGGAATGTTGGAGCAGTACGTACACGCGCTTGAGATAGAGGTACTGCCCGCGCATATGCCGGATGTCCTGAGGGTCGATGTCTCCTCCCTCGACCTCGGCGGAGCGATTCACGCCTCCGATGTCCCTTTGCCCGAGGGTGCCGCGCTGCTTTCTGATCCCCAGGCCTTAGTGGTAGCAGTATACGTCCCAGCAGCAGTTGAGGAAGCGGTTACAGAAGAGGTCCCCGTCCAAACCGAACCTGAAACGATCAAAGTAAAGGGCATAAAGGAGGAAGAGGAGTAGAGAGGGTGAGCCTTCGCCTCTGCGTGGGGTTGGGAAACCCCGGCCCTCGTTATGCCATGACGCGACACAACATGGGATGGCTCGCCATTGATGCCCTTTTGGAGCATTTAGAGGTATCGACTGAGGCTACGTTTGCCTGCTCGGCCATGCTTTGGGGGCCATTGAGTTGGAAAGAAAGAGAGCTCTTGCTCTTGAAGCCCATCACTTATATGAACTTGAGCGGCAAGGCGGTAAAAGCCGCCTCGGCTCGGTTTAGCGTTCCCGCTGAGCATATTTTAGTGATCTACGACGATGTCGCGCTGCCGTTCGGGCGGCTCAGGCTGAGAGCAGCGGGGAGCGCAGGCGGGCACCACGGCATGGCTTCGATTCTCGGCGCCATGGGGACGCTTGCCGTGCCAAGGCTTCGCATAGGCATAGGTTCGCCGGCAGATGGCGATGTAGCCTCTTGGGTGCTCAGCGACTTTGTCGATGAAGAATTGGCCCAGTTGCCTGAGGTGATGAGCCGTTGCGTGCAGGCGGTTGAGGCGTGGTTTTCTATGGACGTGGAGAGGGCTGTGTCTTATGTGAACGACAGATTGCGGGGGGGATCTTCGTAGAGAGATGCCACATCAGGTTGCCGTAGGGGCTGCTTCCACGCGCCTTTGGGATCTGGATTCTGGCCTGTGGGCTGCGGGGGAAGCCATTTCTCTCCTTTCGGAGGGGGCGTCCAGGCCTTGGATATGCAGGGATCCTGAAGGCCCCTTACTTGTCGTGTTGCCCGATTCCAGGCAGGCGAAGGAGTTTTCAAGCGACTGGAAAGGGCTTTTCGGCAGGGCGCCGTTTTTGCTAGAGGAATTACCTCTCCTTCCCGAGAAGGTCTTACAGCAGGCCATGTGGGTCAGGAGAGGCGAAATGCTCCGCCAATGGTATAGGAGCGGCGGTGTCCTCGTAGCCACTCCGGGGGCCTTGGTCGCTCCATTTCTGCTTGCTGAAACCTTCTTTGCGCTCGCAGTAGGAGAAGAGGTAGGGCGAGACAGGTTCATCAGGTGGCTTTCCGAAGCCGGTTACGAACGAGTCGATGTGGTGTGGGCACCCGGTCAGTTTGTGGTGAGAGGAGGCATAGTGGACCTCTTCGATCCGGGCTTGCGCCATCCCTTGAGAGTGGAATTTTTCGACGAGACCGTAGAATCGATGCGCGCCTTCTCGCCGGAGAACCAGCGCAGCCTCTATAGCCTCGAAGAGGTCGAGCTCTGCTCGCTGACGGGCGAAGAGGAGCGCTCGCTGCTCGACTTCTTGGCGGAGGACACCCATATCGTAGTCTTCGACCCGGACAACGTGGAATCGCAGGCCGATTCGTTCTTGTGGTTGTGGGAAAACCTGCGGGAGGAAACCCGGTCCCTCCCCGCCCTTTCGTCTTGGCAGGAGCTTTTCCTCTCCCTGGCCCGTTTTCCGAGGCTTCGCGTTTCGTCCGCTGCCGGCAAGGGGGCGCGCTTGCCTGTATCTTCCTTACCGACCTTCCACGGCAGATTCGAGGAGGTAGAGGGGTTCCTCAAGCTTTGGAAGGAACAAGGTTACGAAGTTTGTCTCTACTCCAAAAACGAGGAGCTAAAAGAATGGCATCTCGCTCGCGGCGTCGAATGTCGCGCCGCCGACATCTCCTGCGGCTTTATAGATCACGCCGTGAGGAAGGTCTTTTTGGCGGGGTCCGCCCTCGGCGATATCTACCTTGCGCCGCAGGAAGAAGCGATACGTCCGCCTGCCGACTGGGATGAGGTCTTATCTGTAGGGCAGTGGGTGGTCCACGAGGATTACGGAGTGGCGCAGTTCCTTGGCACCCAGCCCGTAGAGGTGGACGGCGGACCTCAGGAGTTCTTGAAGCTCGAGTTCGCCGAGGGAAAGCGCCTCCTTTTGCCCGCCTTTCAGCTTTATAAAATTTCACCTTATGTGTCACCTTCAGGTTTAGAGGCATCTCCGGACCATCTGGATAGGAAGACATGGAAGCGTTCCCTCGAGAGCGCCAAGCGGAGGGCTGAGGAGGCGGCTAAGGAGCTCGTCGAGCTTTACGCCAAAAGAGAAGGGTTAAAGGGTTACGCCTTTCCTCCAGATGGCGAACTCCTTGCACGCTTCGAGCGCACCTTTTCCTACGACGAGACGCCAGATCAGCTCAGGGCAATTGAAGCCATAAAGAGGGATATGGAAAGCCCGCTGCCGATGGATCGCCTTGTCGTGGGCGACGTGGGTTACGGCAAGACAGAGATAGCGATGCGGGCCGCCTTTAAAGCCGTAGAGGGCGGCAAGCAGGTGGCGATTTTGGTTCCCACGACGCTCTTGGCTCAGCAGCATTATGCGACCTTCAAATCTCGCCTTGTAGGTTTTCCCGTATCCGTTGAGGTCCTATCCCGCTTCGTCCCTCAACGGCGCCAGGCGCAGATCTTGCGCGATGTGGAAGAGGGAAAAGTGGACATCTTGATAGGCACTCACAGGCTGCTGCAAAAAGACGTGCGCTTCAAGGACCTCGGCCTCGTTGTCATAGATGAGGAGCATCGCTTTGGCGTGAAGCATAAAGAGCATCTAAAGAAGATGAAAAGCCAGGTCGACGTGCTCGCCATATCGGCCACGCCCATACCGAGGACGCTTCACATGGCTCTCAGTGGATTGCGCGATATATCCGTGATCTCCACGCCGCCCAAAAACAGGCGCCCCGTCATAACGGTGGTCAACCCGTGGAGGGATGAGCTCGTCAAGAAAGCCATCGTGCGGGAGATGGCGCGTGGGGGACAGGTCATCTTCGTACATAATCGCGTGCAGAGCATAAAGGAGTGTGCCGCCAGGTTGCGGGCGCTCTTGCCGAGCGCGAGGATAGGCATAGCCCACGGCCAGATGGAAGAAGGTCGCCTTGATAAGGTCATGGTGGACTTTTTGGACGGAAAATTGGACGTTTTGGTCTGCACCACGATAGTAGAAAGCGGACTCGACATAGCGAGGGCCAACACGCTCATCGTCGACGACGCAAAGCGGTTCGGCTTGGCACAGCTCTACCAACTGCGCGGCCGCGTGGGCAGGAGAGACGAGCAGGCCTTCGCCTACTTCCTTTACCCTGCCGAGCATCCCCTGTCTCGGGAGACCCAGGAGAGGTTAGAGGCCATAGCTGAGTTCACCGAACTCGGCTCTGGGTATCAGCTTTCCTTAAGGGATCTGCAGATCCGCGGCGGCGGCGAAATGTTGGGCCTGTCTCAGCATGGCCACGGGGACAAGGTCGGCCTCTATCTGTATTACAAACTCCTTGAGGAGGCAATACTTAAGGCCAGGGGAGAAGCAGCTCGGAAGGTTGCCTTGGTAGAGGTTAAACTTCCCTTGGGCATACCTCCGTCTTACATACCCCAGGACAGCGTGAGGGTCGCGCTCTACCGCAGGCTCTTAAAGGCGGATTCGGGACCAGAGGTGGATGAGCTTGCCATAGAGATCGGGGATCGCTTCGGCCCGCCGCCGGAAGCGGTGCGCCTTCTTTTGGCTTGCGCTCGCTTGCGAGCGCAGCTCCACCTCGTTGGGGTAGAATATGCTCGCTGCACTTGGGATGAAACGTTGGTTACGGGTGAGGCGGAAGGGCTTAAATCTTTAGTCTCGGGGCTTCCAGGTTGGGTCGTTCAAGGCAACAAAGCCATAGGCCCAGGAGGCCCAAGAGCCGTTATGGCGTTGGCCTCTCGCCTCGAGGCGTTCTCTGCAGAAGGGATATCAGGCCGTTGACGGACGGGGGGATTGGCATGTGCGAAGGCGAACTCTTCGAAAGGATCGTCGCTATAATGAAACGCCTCAGATCTCCGGACGGATGTCCCTGGGATCGTAAGCAGACGTTTCAAACCCTGACATCGCATGTCATAGAAGAGGCGTACGAGCTCGTGGATGCGCTGGACAGAGAGGACAAAAACGGCATGTGCGAGGAGAGCGGAGACCTGCTGCTTCAGGTGGTCTTCGTCTCGCAGTTGGCGGAAGAGGAAGGGCTTTTCGATATAGCTCAAGTGCTGAAAAGGCTCGAAGAAAAACTGATCCGCCGCCACCCCCATGTCTTCGGGGATCTGAAGGCGGCCGACAGCGACGAAGCGAGACGAAACTGGGATCGCATAAAGGCGAGCGAGCGCGCCGATAAGGAGGACAACTCCGTAATAGCCGGAGTGCCGCGCGGCATACCTGCGCTCCTCAGGGCCTTTCAAATCCAGGAGAGGGCTGCAAGGGTAGGTTTTGACTGGCCGAAGGAGGGTCTATTGCCCCTTTGGGAGAAGATTTCCGAGGAGGCACAGGAGCTCAAGTGCGCCATAGATGGAGAGTGCTCAGAGGAGATAGAAGAAGAGGTAGGGGATCTTCTCTTCGCGACGGTGAACCTGTCGCGCCATCTGGGTATCGACCCGGAGCGAGCCCTTCAGCGGACGAACGAAAAGTTTTCGACTCGCTTTCGGTTTATCGAGGAGCGCGTGAGGGAGAGTGGCCGCCAGTGGAGCAGCTTCTCATTAGAAGAACTTGATTCGTTGTGGCGATTGGCCAAGACGAAAACTTAAAAGTCGAGGTGAAACGACAGGATGATGAGTGACAAGGGATTTGGAGAGAATGCAACTCAAAAGACAGTTGGCATCACGGAAACATCGTTGAGGGATGGACATCAGTCCCTCATGGCCACGCGCATGCGCACAGACGACATGCTCCCCGTGGTCGATATGATGGACGAAGTGGGGTTTCACTCTTTGGAAGTGTGGGGAGGGGCCACGTTCGACACCTGCATGCGATTCCTCGATGAGGATCCGTGGGAGAGGCTCCGCACGCTGAGGAGGCACTTCAAGAAGAGCAAACTTCAGATGCTGTTGCGCGGGCAGAACGTCGTAGGTTACCGCCATTATGCCGATGACACAGTAAGAGAGTTCGTGAAGCGCGCCGTCGGCAATGGCCTCGACATCATCCGCATCTTCGACGCCTTGAACGACTTGCGCAATATGGAGATAGCTGCGGATCAGGTCAAGAAGGAGGGTGCCCACCTTCAGATGGCGATCTCATATACCATATCGCCGGTCCATACGCTTGAAGCCTTCCTTCAGATGGCCCTCGACATGGTCAGCATGGGGGCGGATTCCATATGCATAAAGGACATGGCTGGCCTGCTCGGCCCCGTGGATGCCTACAACTTGGTCAAAAACATAAAAGAAAAGGCGAATGTACCTGTTCAAATGCACACTCACTACACGAGCGGTTTGGCCTCTATGGCGTATATGGCAGCTATAATGGCCGGGGCCGATGTGGTCGACTGTGCCATTTCTCCTTTCGCTATGGGAACGAGCCAACCTGCGACGGAGACCTTCGTCGCAGCCCTTCGCGGTAGCCCTTACGACACCGGCTTAAACCTGGGAAAGCTGATCCCCATAGCGGAATACCTTAAGAAGGTGCGCGAAAAGTACAGCCATCTCTTCATGGGAATGCAAGGCGTGGATGTGAACGTCCTCGCCTACCAGATTCCGGGCGGCATGTATTCCAACTTCGTAAGCCAGCTCAAGGAGCAAAACGCCTTGGACAAGCTCGATACCGTGCTGAAAGAAGTCGAGCGCGTGCGCCGCGAGATGGGCTACCCGCCGCTCGTAACGCCCACCAGTCAGCTCGTGGGGACGCAGGCCACCCTGAACGTCTTGGTGGGGGAGCGGTGGAAGGTGGTGCCCAGGGAGGTACAAAACTATTTCCTTGGGCTTTACGGCAGGCCACCTGCTCCCGTTGACCCCGAAGTACAGCGCAAGGTCATCGGCGATCAAGAGCCCATATCGTGCCGACCTGGCGAAGTCATAGAGCCGGAACTCGAGAAGGCGAAGGAAGCGATCGAACCGTGGATCTTGCAGCCAGAAGATGTCCTATCCTATATTCTCTTCCCGGCGGTTGCAAAGGACTTCTTGGTCCGCAAATACGCCAGGACCGTAAAGCGCGACGTAGGGTTGGGGGAGGCGTTGGAAGGGGTAGCCTATCCCATGTAAGCTGCGAGTGATATAATAACAGCGAAAAAGGAAGAGATGTTGCCATAAGGAGGTTTATGGCGTGACCGTAGAGAAGATTCAGGAAACCATCGATAAGGACATTCGCCCGGCGCTTCAAAGCCACGGCGGAGATGTGGAGTTCTTGGGCTACGACGATGCTACTAAGACGGTGCGTATTCGTCTCACTGGGGCTTGCGGTTCGTGCCCCTTTGCACAGGAGACGCTTCGTCTTCATGTAGAAGCGACCTTGAAAAAAGCGTTCCCCGAGATCTCCAAAGTAGCGCGGGCATAAAACGAGGGTAATTGCAGAAAGGCATGGCAGGCTACATTCGCAATAAAGAGGCAGAGACCATTCCGTCGTCGCGGACTTTAGTGGTTCCCGGCGATGATGCCCTGAGGTTGCTCTTGGGGAAGCAGGATGAAAATCTGCGCATCCTCGAAGAGCGGTTCCCGGTGAGAGTTGTGGTGCGGGGAAACGAAGTCACCGTGCAGGGGAAAGACGAAGATGTGGTGTCCCGCGTGGCCGATTTTCTGGAACAGATCATAGACGCGGCCGAACACGGACATCGTATCGCACCCTCCGACCTGAACTACGGCATGGACGTCCTGGCAGAGGGCGAAGTGGCGAACATGCGCTCGCTTTATGACGATGTGGTCTGTGTCACCACTCGGGGTAAGCCTGTGAGGCCCAGGACGTTGGGGCAAAAGGCTTATGTCGAGGCCATGAGAAAGAACGACGTGACGTTTTGCATAGGACCGGCGGGCACCGGAAAGACATATCTGGCTGTGGCCATGGCTGTGACTGCCCTGAAGGGTGGCCAAGTGAGCCGCGTGGTATTGGTGCGTCCCGCCGTGGAGGCCGGGGAGAATTTGGGGTTTCTGCCCGGGGACTTGAGGGAAAAGGTCGAACCCTACCTTCGTCCGCTATACGATGCCTTTTACGATCTTTTCCCGCCGGAGCGTTTCCTGCGCTACGTCGAAAAGGGTGTTATCGAGATAGCGCCTTTGGCCTATATGCGAGGGCGCACGCTGAACGAGAGCTTTATCATCCTCGACGAAGCCCAAAATACCACCACCGAGCAGATGAAGATGTTTTTGACGCGCATCGGGTTGGGTTCCAGGGCCGTCGTCACGGGCGACATAACGCAGGTCGATCTTCCGGCAGCGAAGGAGTCGGGCCTTAAGGCTGTCCAGAAGGTCCTCGTGGAGATACCGGGCATAGCTTTCGTCATGCTCGATGCTCACGATGTGGTGAGGAACGAGATCGTACAGAAGATCGTGAAGGCTTATGAGATTTACGAGCTACAGAAAACCGAAGGGTAAGGGGCATCATTGGTCCACCATCCCAAGCGGCAGGGCAATGAGCCAAAAAGAGGGAGAGCTGCCCGATCCCCGCTTTAAGCGTTTCGCGATCGGCATTCTCGTAGTGGTGGCCGTGCTGCTTGCCTGTGGCAGTTGGCGCATTGAGGTTGGGCGTAGGGGGTTTGTCGTTGGACGCCCTGCGCCCAGAACTTATGTCGCTCTTCGTCCGATGACACATGTAGATGAGGAATCTACCGCAGACCTTCGAGATATGGTCGCATCGAGGGTTATGGGTGTCTATGTGAGGGATGGGCTTATAGTAGTGGATGAAAAAGCCACCGAGCGCCTGAGAGATGAGATCAGGCGAACGATCTCGCCTATAGAGCGCCACATTTCCCCCGGTGATATCTTGGTCAGCAATGGGGAGGTTATAACGCCAGCCGATGCCGATCTTCTCGCGAGGCAGGGATACCTCTCATCTGATTTCCCCTGGAGGCGTCTCCTGTTGACGGCTTTGGTGGTGGCGCTGTGGAGTTATTGGCAATTTCACTTCACTGCGGCTGAAGGCAACAAGCTTGCTCTCAGGGAGGAAAGCTATCTGCTGGCGCTGGTGATCGTCGGATGGGCGCTACAGTTTTTTGCAGGAGGCCTTAAATACGAGGCGACGCCCCTTGGATCCTTGCCGGTAGCGGGATGGAGTTTTCTCACACTGCCCGCGGGGATGGCGTATCATCTCGTGACCAGTGCGGGCGTGATGGGCCTCTTGATCGTGATGAGCCTGGAGTCCCTGGAATTGATGGTGGCCTTGCTCGTCTTGGCTGTAATCGGCTTCTTGGGTTATTCACTGCTGCGCTGGAAGACCGATACGCGTTTTAAGCTGTGGAAGGGTCTTTTTGCCTCCGGCTTGGTGGGGGTTTTGATGTGGTCCTTGGCGGCTTGGAGCTTACAACGGCAGATCATGCTGAAAGATATGCTGGTTTTGGCCGCGTTTGGCGCCGCTTTTAGCGCCTTGGGCGTTCTCTTGCTTCCGGTCTGGGAAGAGCTCTTCGGAATCTTGTCGCCCATTCGCCTTATGGACCTGTCTTCCCCTGCTCATCCTCTTTTGAGACGCCTCGAGGTGGAGGCACCAGGCACGTATCATCACTCTCTCATAGTGGGGGCTCTCGCCGAAGGCGCTGCCAGCAAATTGGGTTTAAACAGCCTCCTCGTGCGCGTTGGAGCGTATTATCATGATATAGGCAAGCTCAAACGCCCTCATTTCTTCGTGGAGAATCAGCTTCAAGGCTCGAACGTTCATGATGACTTTTCGCCCACGCTTTCCGCCCTTTCGATAATAGCTCACGTCAGAGAGGGGTTAGAGGTGGCCAGGGAGTATCATCTGCCCAGCAGGATCTGCGACTTTATCACGGAACACCAGGGCACCGGTTGCCTGACCTACTTTCATCAGAAGGCCCAATCCATGGGGGAGAACCTTCCCAAGGAGCAGTTCTGCTACCCTGGACCCCTTCCCAGCTCTAAGGAGACCGCCTTGGTGATGCTGGCCGATTCGACAGAGGCGGCAGTGCGGGCGCTCGACATCAGCGGCAAGGAAGTGGCCCATTTAGAAGAAGTCGTCTCTCGGGTTGTGGAGAACAAAGTGCGCGACGGGCAGCTGAAGCGCGTGGATTTTACGTTGAGAGAGCTGGAGATCGTTAAAGAGGCCTTTGTGGCTGTGCTGCGCTCCATGTACCACACGCGCCAGGTCAAGGCCATAGAGGAGGAGAAACCGCTTCTGGCGTTAGCCTCGTCGGAGAGGGCGATTTAACATGGCCCTCAAGGTCGATATCTCCGGGACAGAACTGGTTGAGGCTGCCATTCCCCTTCGGGAATCGTGGGAAAAAGATATAAGAGAGCTCTTTTTGCAGATACTGGCCGATGAGGGGTTAGATGTGGATAAGGACAACTTTTACATCTCCGTATCTTTCGTATCAAGCGGAGAAATGCGAGAGCTCAACAGGCTTTACAGAGATATCGATGCCCCCACGGATGTGCTTTCCTTTCCGTTGTGGGAAGATATGGAACTGCCAGAAGGATGGGGCGAAATCGCCTTGGGAGATATAGTTATTGCGCCGGATGTAGTCAAGGAGAACGCCTCGAATTCGGAGCTTTTCCCTGATAGAGAGCTGTTCTTCGTCTTGGCGCACGGGTTGCTTCATCTTTTGGGGTGGGATCACCAGGACGAAGAGACCGAGTCGACGATGATCGAGCGACAGGAACAATACCTTGAGCGCATTTTTTAAGAAACGACACAAATTCGAGGAGGAATAGGAAAGTATTGGGCGAAGACCTTCCTGAAAGTATCTACCTGCTGGTGTTCTTGTTGTGCTTTTCGGCCTTCTTTAGCGCCAGCGAAAGCGCTATAACCGCTGTGAGGCGGAGCAAACTCTTGAGCCTGACAGAAAACTTCCCTAAGCGGAAAAAAGTGTTGGATTGGCTCATAGAAGATATCCATCGACCTCTCACGATCACTTTGATCTCAAACAACCTGGTCAATATAGCGGCCAGCTCTGTCGCGACTTCTATTGCGGTGGCCTTTTTTGGCGACAAAGGGATATTCTTGGCCATAATCGCCATGACCATTCTCATCGTGGTCTTCGGGGAGATTCTGCCAAAGAGCATAGCCATTGTCCATGCTGATAAGATGGTCCTCTTGGCCTCGCCGTTGCTTAGGGTTTTGAGCATACCCCTTTCTCCCGTGGTGTGGTGCCTTGTGGGCATGGTTCGTGCAATAGGCAAGGCCTTCCACATAGAAATGAGTCCCCATCGCGTGACGATCACCCGTGAGGAGATAGAGCAGATGATCAAAGCCGGCGAGGCTTCCGGCAGCCTGGAGGCGGATGAAGAACGGATGATCCGAGGCGTGATCGAATTCGAAGAGACGAGGGTTTACGAGATTATGGTGCCTCGCACGGATATGGTGGCCATCTCTTCGACGACCCCTATAGCGCAAGCGGCGCGCACGTTCTGCGAGTGCGGCCACTCTCGTTTGCCGGTATACGAGACCGACACAGATCACATTGTGGGCATACTTCACGTCAAAGATATCCTGGAATCCTTGGCCTCCGGAAGAGCCGATGATCCGGTTTCGTATTTTATGCGAGAGCCCCTCTTTGTGCCGGATAGTGCGAAGATCTCCGAGGTCTTCGACACGATGCGCACCAAAAAGGTCCACATGGCGATAGTTGTCGATGAGTACGGCGGCACGGCCGGGCTCGTGACGTTGGAAGATCTCCTCGAGGAGATAGTGGGCGAGATCCAAGACGAATACGACGAGGAAAGTTTGCCCGTCGTCAAGGAATCGGAGAACAGCTACCTGGTGGAAGGACAGCTCAACTTGGACGACCTGTCCGAATATTTGGGTTATCCCTTTGAGTCGGAGGAGGCGGACAGCGTTGCCGGCTTTGTCCTGGCCTTAGCGGGGCGCTTCTTGGAGCCTGGCGAAGAGGTGAGATACGGCCCTTGGACCATTGAGGTGGTAAACGTAGAGGGGTATAGAGTTAAACTCCTTAGGTTTCGCAGGGAGGAGGAGAGGGAAGAAGAGCCCCAAGGATCTTAAAGATGTTGCGTTTAGCGCAACATTTTAGCTGAGGGCTGGATGAAGCATCCGAGCCCTTTTTATGTGATGTATGAAGATGTCGAACCGGAGGTTTTCGGATGGAAGCGAACTCTCTTAGCGATTTTAGATCTGGTTTTGTCACGCTTGTAGGAAGGCCTAACGTGGGTAAGTCTTCGCTGATAAACGCGATAATGGGAGAAAAGATAAGCATAATCTCGGACAAGCCTCAAACTACCCGCCATCAAATTCGTTGCATTTACAGCGCAGAAGGTGTCCAGATCGTGTTTGTGGATACGCCAGGCCTACTGCGACGTCCGCGCCACAGACTCGGAGAGTTCATGGTCGACGAGGCAGTGCGATCGCTCGAGGGCGTCGACGTAGTTTGTTATGTAGTCGAAGCGGGCGATAGAGAAATATGCGGGGACGACATGGCGATCGTCGAGATCTTGAAGAAGACATCGACCCCCGTCTTTTTGGTGGTCAATAAGATAGACTTGCTGCAGAAAAAAGGGTCGTTTTGGCATGCCGTGGCCTTATACCAGGATCTCGTGAAACCTAAAGAGATAGTGCCCGTATCGGCCGTGACGGGCACGAATCTGGATATCCTGATCGAAAAGATCATCAGCTACCTGCCACAGCAGCCCCCTCTTTATCCGGAGGATATCGTCACAGACAAAGATGAACGCTTTATAGCTGCGGAGACCATCAGAGAGAAGATCTTTCTCCTTACCGGCGAAGAGGTTCCCTATAGCGTGACCGTGGATGTGGAGGAGTATAAGACTCCCGAAGAGTATCCCGACAGGAAAGCGGTCTACATTCGCGCCACGATATATGTGGAGCGTGACGGGCAAAAAGCGATCATAATCGGCTCTGGCGGGAAAATGCTAAGGGAGATCGGGCGGCTGGCCAGAGAGGAGTTGGAGTTCAAGTTGGGGCATAAAGTCTATCTTGAGCTTTGGGTAAAGGTGAGGCCGCATTGGAGAAAATCGGAAAGAGAACTCCGCAGACTCGGCTATCGCGCATAGGAGGATGCGCAGTTGGAGTCCATAAAGCAGGGTTTTTTCAAGGCAAGGGGAACGGCGTTGCGGAGGGTAGAATCGAGGGAGGGAGACCTGTCTCTTTACCTCTTTTTGGAAAAGACAGGCCCTATCTGGGTTGCAGCGCCCGGTGCCGCCAAAGGAAGGCGGCGCTTCGGCGGAGCGGCAGAACCGCTGATCTTCGGCATTTATTCCCTTTACAGCGGACGGAATCGCCTTTATCTTAGAGATATCGACGTGAAGGAAGATTTTTGGACGCTTCGCAAGAAGCCTCTCCACTTGAGGGGCGGCCTGGCGCTCGCCAAATTGATCGTGGATTATCTTCCGCCCAATCATCCATGTAACGAGCTGCTCTCTCTCTTTTTCTGGGCTCTCCGGTCGCTCGAAGATGGCGTAAGCCCGGACATCGTCAAGTGGCGTTTCCTGTGGCGTTGGCTCAAATATTGGGGCATTGCCCCTGACTTCGACCGCTGCGCGAAGTGCGGCGCTCCCCTTGAGGATGCCCGGTGGGGAGGGGAAGGGTTTTACTGCTCCAACTGCAGCGAGCCGGGGACAGGTATTTCGTTTTCCGGAACGGCCTTGCAAGAAGTGCGAAGGGCTGCTATCCTGTCACGAAGAGTTTTTGTAAAATGGACTACGCAAGAAGAGCCTTGCTTTTCTAAATGGAGCGAATTGAACGAAAAACTTGTCTATCTTTTGGAGAAAGAGAGACGTTGACGAAGGAGCTCGATAGTGGATGAATTTTCAAGAGATCATATTCCGCCTGGAACGTTTTTGGGCGGGGCGCGGGTGCGTGATTCAGCAGCCTTACGACATAGAAGTAGGGGCTGGGACGCTCAACCCGGCGACGACGCTTCGCGCGTTGGGTCCAGAGCCGTGGAGGGTGGCTTATGTGGAGCCATCTCGCAGGCCTGCCGACGGCCGTTATGGCGAAAATCCCAACAGACTGCAACATTACTATCAATACCAGGTGCTGATAAAACCGGCTCCCAGCGATATTCAGGACATCTATCTCGAAAGCTTAGAGGCCTTGAATATAGACCCCGCCGATCACGACATCAGATTCGTCGAAGACGACTGGGAGGCGCCGACTATAGGGGCTTGGGGCCTGGGGTGGGAGGTCTGGGTCGATGGCATGGAAGTTACCCAGTTTACCTACTTCCAGCAGGTAGGCGGCATAGACATGAATCCGGTTCCTGCCGAGATCACCTATGGGCTTGAGAGGATCGCCATGTTCGTCCAGAAGGCCGAAAGCGTGTTCGATCTCGCATGGGTCGGCGATATAACCTATGGCGACATCCACCATAGGGGAGAGGTTGAGCATTCGCGCTACAATTTCGACGAGGCGGACACGGACATGCTCTTTCAGCTCTTTTTGATATACGAAACCGAGGCTCGTCGCCTGGCCGATAAAGGGTTACCGCTGCCCGCGTACGATTACGTCCTCAAGTGCTCGCACACTTTTAACCTCTTGGAAGCTCGCAAAGCCATCAGCGTGACCGAGCGCACTGGTTATATCTCCCGCATCCGAGCCATAGCCGGCCTTTGCTGTTCCGCTTACCTGCGCCAGAGGGAGGAGATCGGCTATCCGTTGACGAGCAAGTTCTCCGCCGTCGAAAGGGGAGGCGCCGAAGCATGAAAGCCTGTGATCTGGTCTTTGAGATCGGAACCGAAGAAATGCCGGCTTCGTATGTGGTTTGGGCTTTAGGGGAGGTGAAGCGCCTGGCCGAAGAGGAGTTTAAGGCCTCTCGCATTACCTTTTCATCGATGGAATCTTACGGCACGCCGCGCCGCTTGGCCCTTATCGTCAAGGATGTGCCCGAGAGGCAGGAAAACCTCTACGAGGAACACCGCGGCCCTGCATGGAATCAGGCCTACGATGCGAACGGTAACCCCACGAAGGCCGCCTACGGTTTCGCCAGAGGGAAAGGGGTGCCCTTAGAGAGCCTCAGGGTTAAGGATTACAACGGCACTCAATATGTCGTTTCAGTGATAGAAAGGGAAGGGCGCCCCACAACTGAAGTCCTGCCCGAGGTCATGGTGCGCATCACGAAGGGGCTCGTATTTCCGAAGAACATGTATTGGGACGACCCGGCGCTGCGCTTCGCTCGCCCTATAAGATGGATCCTCTGTCTGTGGGGTGAAAGCGTGATCCCCTTTGAGATTGGGAGATCCTCGAGCGGCCGGGTCACTCGGGGGCATCGCTTTATGGGGGCCAAGGGCATAGAGATCCGCACCGCCGACGAATATATGGACAAGCTTTACGACAACTATGTGATCGTAGACCATAACAAGCGCAGGGAAAAACTCTTAAGCGGAATATCCGCCATAGGGAAAGAGCTCGCTGCGACGGTGGATGCCCAACCGCGCTTGGTAGAGGAAAACTGTTTCCTCGTAGAATATCCGGTCCCCTTTTATGGTTCCTTCGATAAATCCTTCCTCGAGCTGCCCGAAGAGGTCCTCACGACCGTGATGGTCCACCACCAGCGCTATATGCCTGTTAGAGGAAGCGATGGCAAGCTCAAACCTTATTTCGTCGGCATAAGCAACAACAGGGCTACAGAGATGGGTGTGGTGGTCGATGGCAACGAGAGGGTCCTCCGCGCCAGGTTTGCCGACGCCGCGTTCTTCTGGGAAAAAGACCTGGAAAGGCCTCTCTCAGGTCGCGTAGTGGATTTGAAGCATATAGTCTATCAAGAGCAATTGGGCTCGCTTTACGACAAGACGCTTCGCATTCGCGAGCTTTCGATTTGGCTTTGCGAGGCCTTGGGTAAGGACGAAGTCAAGGAGCTCGTGGAGAGAGCTGCGTATCTCTCCAAAGCGGATCTGGTCACGCAGATGGTCTATGAATTTCCCGAGCTCCGGGGAGTGATGGGAAGGGAGTATGCACGCAGGAATGGGGAGCCCGATGCTGTTGTAAAAGCGCTCTATGAGCAATACCTCCCAGCCTATGCCGGAGATAGGCTGCCATCAGATGTCGTGGGCGCCATAGTCGGAATCGCCGACAGGATAGACTCCATAGTCTCGTGCTTCAAGGTCGGCCTCGTGCCCACCGGGTCGCAAGATCCTTATGGTCTTCGCCGCGCCGCCCGCTGCGTGACGGAGGTCATCTGGGGACTCGCTCTCGATGTGGATCTGAAAGAAGCGGTACGCCAAGCCGGCACGCTCGTCGAAGCGAGCGACGAAGTGATAGAAGTGGTATACGATTTCTTGCGCCAGAGGCTTTATGTGCAGATGAGGGAGCGTCGCGACGACCACTCATCGGTAGCGCTTGCCGTATCAATTGCGTGGCATCGTCCGCTGCAGGCGCTGTTGCTCTTGGAGCGGCTCTTCGCCTTAAAGGACGAAGAATGGTTCGAAGAGCTCGTCACATCTGCAGTGCGCGTGCGCAACATTTTGACCAAAGCCTCATCTTTCTCTGCGAAGTTGGAGGAGGGAGATTTGAAATTAGAGGCGGAGAGAGAACTTTACGAAGCGGTGAAAGAAATTAGCCCTCTGGTGAACGATTGCCTAAAGAGATGCGACTGGGAAGGGTTGATGAAGCTTTTGAGCAGACTTTCCCCGGTGATCTCGCGCTTTTTCGACGAGGTTTTCGTGATGTCAGAGGACGCCCGGGAGAGGCAAAGCCGACTTTCGCTGTTATCTTTGTGCAACGACCTCTTCCGCACCCTGGGCGACTTGGGAAGCCTTAGGGGGAGCAAGGAAGCTGCGACCAGAGGGCAGGAGAGCGAATAATTTTAAGTGAGTTTGGGAGGTGTAATTGTATGGAAGTGAAAGAGAGAACAGGCGTAAAGTATATCTACGAGTTCAGCGAGGGCAGCGCCAAAATGCGGGACCTTTTGGGCGGCAAGGGTGCCAACTTGGCGGAGATGTGGCGAATAGGCCTTCCTGTCCCGCCTGGCTTCATAATCACCACCGAGGGATGCCGGGAATACCAGAGAGAGGGCTCCAAGTGGCTGGACTCCATATGGCCTGATGTCGTCGAAGCCATGCGGAGGCTTGAGAAGGCGACAGGGAAGACTTTTGGCGGTGGCGATAATCCCCTCCTCGTTTCGGTCAGGTCCGGTGCGCCTGTATCCATGCCAGGGATGATGGACACCATACTGAACCTCGGCTTAAACGACGAGACCGTCAAAGCCTTGGCAATAGCCTCCGGGGATGAGCGGTTTGCCTACGACAGCTACAGGCGCTTCATTCAGATGTTTTCAAACGTCGTCCTGGGCATTTCTTCAGAGAGATTTGAGTCCATCTTGTCTGATGCCAAAAAGAAACTTTCTCTCCAATATGACAATCAAATACCCGCTTCTGCTTGGAAGGATATCATCTCTGCGTTTAAGGAGGTCGTCAAGGAAGAGACCGGCAATCCCTTCCCAATGGATCCGTGGGTTCAACTGAAACAAGCCATAGAGGCCGTTTTTAAGAGTTGGAATACAAAGCGCGCCATAACCTATCGCCGGATCAATAACATATCCGACGACCTGGGCACGGCCGTCAACGTGGTCACTATGGTCTTCGGCAACCTTGGCGACGACTGCGGCACGGGTGTGTGTTTTACCAGGGATCCGTCGACAGGCGAAAAGGGGCTGTATGGGGAGTTTCTCACCAATGCTCAAGGGGAAGACGTGGTCGCGGGCATCAGGACGCCGCAGCCCATATCCGACCTCAAGAAAGTCATGCCCGAGATCTACGACGAACTCCTGAAAGTGGCCGATCTCTTGGAGAGGCACTATAAAGATATGCAAGACATAGAGTTCACCGTCGAGAAGGGCAAACTCTACATACTCCAGACCAGGAACGGCAAGCGCACGGCTAAGGCTTCCGTCAAGATTGCAGCCGATATGGCTGAGGAAGGGTTGATCGACGAAAGGACTGCCGTGTCGAGGGTTACGCCATATCAGGTGGAACAACTCCTCCACCCGCAGGTCGATCAAGACGCCGACTTGAAGGAGCTCGCCAAAGGTCTTCCCGCTTCGCCCGGAGCGGCGGTGGGAAAGGTGGTTTTTGAGGCCGACGAGGCCGAAGAGCTCGGCGAAGCTGGAGAGGCTGTCATATTAGTGCGACCGGAGACGACGCCCGATGACATACATGGGCTTTACAGGGCCCAAGGGATCCTGACGAGTCGCGGCGGCATGACCAGCCATGCGGCTGTGGTGGCGAGGGGCATGGGCAAACCGTGCGTTGCGGGGTGCGAGTCCATCGTCATAGACTTGGAGAAGGAGCAATTTGTCGCAGGCGATGTGGTGGTCAAAAAAGGGGACGTCATCACCATAGACGGCACCAGGGGGTTGGTCTTTTTGGGCCATGCACCGTTGGTTCAGCCGTCCTTCGACGAGGACTTTAAAAAACTTTTGGATATGGCCGACAAGTGCGCGAAGCTCGAGGTTTGGGCCAACGCCGACACGCCGGAAGATGCGCGCCGGGCCAGAGAGTTCGGCGCCAAAGGGATAGGCCTATGCCGCACGGAGCATATGTTCATGCAGCCGGAACGCCTGCCCATCATGCAGGAGATGGTTGTAGCTCGCACGAGGGAGGAGCGAGTGAAGGCCCTGGACAAGCTCGAGGTTATGCAGAAAGAGGACTTCGTGGGCATCTTTGAGGCCATGGATGGGCTTCCCGTTACGATAAGACTTCTCGATCCCCCCCTTCATGAGTTCTTACCCAAGAAAGCTGACCTCCTGTCGAGGCTTGAGGAACTTAAGAAAGAAGGCAAAGGAGATTCCGAAGAGGCCCGAGAGATACTGTCCGTCTTGGCGAGGGTGGATGCGCTCCACGAAGCGAACCCGATGCTCGGCTTCAGGGGTTGCCGCCTCGGCATAGTCTATCCAGAAATCTACGAGATGCAGGTGAGGGCTATATTTGAGGCGGCCTGCGACGTGATCGAAAAAGGCAAGGTGGTCAAGGCTAAGGTCATGATGCCCCTCGTCGGTACGGAGGAGGAGATGAGGCGGCTTAAAGAGCTCACCGACAAAGTCGCCGATGAGATCATGAAGAAGAGGAAGAAGGAGTTTTCCTATGAGGTCGGGAGCATGGTGGAGGTGCCGAGGGCTGCAGTCGCGTCAGACGAGGTTGCCAAACATGCCGAATTCTTCAGCTTTGGCACGAACGATCTCACTCAGACCACCTTCGGCTATTCCCGCGATGACGCGGAGGGCAAATTCCTGGCCGAATACATACGCCTCGGCGTTTTGCCCGATAACCCATTCCATACGCTCGATCGTAAAGGCGTCGGCAGGCTTATGGCGATAGCGGTGGAAGAGGCCAAGAAGGTGCGGGAGGACATAGAACTGGGGATATGCGGGGAACACGGTGGCGACCCGATGAGCATAGCCTTCTGCCACAGTATAGGGCTCGACTACGTGAGCTGCTCTCCGTTCCGCGTCCCTGTGGCGCGCCTTTCGGCTGCCCACGCGGCCTTGAACCTACTGAAGTAGGGAGAAGGGCTACTTTTAGAGCATACGTTGCAGGCGTGGGGTTGATGACCCATGCCTGCAATGTTTAGGTGGTAAAGATGACCTTGAGGGAGAGATGGGAGAACTTAGAAAATGACATCCTGGCACCCTACGCCGCCAGGAGCGCGTGCAGCAGGGGAAGGGTTAGAGAAGAAGAGCCCTGTCCGATCCGAACGTGTTTCCAGAGAGACAGGGATAGGATCCTTCACAGCAAGGCCTTCAGACGCCTTAAGCACAAGACCCAAGTACTCCTCTTGCCAGAGGGAGATCACTACAGAACTCGCCTCACGCACACGCTCGAGGTGGCTCAAATCGCCCGCACCATCGCTCGGGCCTTGCGCCTGAACGAAGACCTCACTGAGGCCATAGCCTTGGGGCATGACCTCGGGCATACCCCTTTCGGCCATATGGGTGAGGAGGTGCTGAACGAACTCGCCCTGAGAGAGGGGCTCGATGGATTTAGCCACGCGCGACAAAGCCTACGGGTGGTCGATATTTTAGAGAGGGATGGCAAGGGGCTTAACCTCACTCGGGAGGTGCGCGAGGGAATATCGCAGCATTCTAAGGGGCAAGTGGACGTGAGGCATGGTTTTAGATTGAGTGCACCTTCGACCTATGAGGCTTGGGTAGTGCGCCTCTCGGACTCCGTAGCGTATCTGAATCACGACCTCGACGATGCTCTGAGGGCCAACATCGTTTCGCTGAGCGACGTGCCGAGGATCGTGATAGAAAAAATGGGCGATTCCCACAGCAAGCGCATAGGCAATCTCGTAATGGACATAGTAGCTTCGAGCGGCGAAGGCGGCATAACGATGAGCGACTCCATGTTAGAGACCGCCGAGATCTTGAGGGATTTCCTATTCAAGCGCGTGTATTCGGCCGAACAGGCACGGAAGGAGGAGCCAAAAGTCAGACACCTCCTCTCCACGCTCTTCGACTTCCTACTCAAGGAAGCCACAGACCTTCGCTCCGCCGGTGATGATCCGCCGGCAAGGCAGGTGCTGGACTTCATTTCCGGCATGACGGATCGCTATGCCGTGGCCTACTTCCAACGTCTAACTGTGCCATCGCCTTGGCCGTTTGACATGGGTGACTTTCCCAAGCTGCCTTAATTCACGAGGCCATATTCTTTCAAGAGCTCCTGAAATCGGCGCTCTACCTCATCAGGCGGGCTTGGGTCTTTTTTATAGGGTTTTTCCGCAGGCGATGGCGGCGCAGCGCCTTTGGAAATTTGCGGCAGGCTTTCGGCAGATGGAGCGACTATCGAAGGTGCGCTGAGTTCTGGCGCTGCTTGGCCGCTGGCCATATAAGTGTAATCCTGAGGCGCGAGCAAGAGTCTTGGGGCATTCGGATCTTCGGCGATGCCCGCGAAGGCCATCCCGCCGTGGTGGGGACACGTATTCAGAGGAGCGGAGCCGATTTGCAGAATGAGCGTTCCGCGAGGGCAGTTGGGCGCTGCGAGGAAGCCGCTATACCTGCACACCGTCACCTCTTCCACATCATATTCGGGCTTTATCGTGAAACTTTTGGGCAGATTTAGATCCTTCGCGGCAGCGCTGACGAACTCCTTCCATACGGGAGCCGCGATCCTTCCTCCTGTGGCCTTGTCGCCGAGGGGTTTGTGATCGTCGTGACCTGCATATACCACCGCTACTAATCCAGGCACGCCGCCGACAAACCATGCATCGTTCCATTCGTTCGTCGTTCCTGTCTTCCCAAAGGTTTCGTATCCCTCTATCCTCGCTGGCCTCCCCGTGCCGTAGAGGACTACGTCTTTGAGGGCGGAGAGCATGGTCATGCTGACGATCGGGTCAAGGGACGGCTCGAGCACGGGACCGTTTGACTCCAAAATGACTCCTTCTCTGTCGCGTATCTCCTTTATGGCGAAAGGTTTTACGCGATAGCCTCCGTTGGCAAAGCATGCGTAAGCCGTCGCCAGCTCCATGGGCGTAAGGCTGCCGGACCCAAGCGCTATGGATAGATCATAAGGGAGGTAGGGACTCGTTATGCCGACTCTTCGAGCCAGATTCTTAACTTTGTCCAAACCCACAATTTCGGCTACACGGATGGCGGCGACGTTGTATGAGTGGATCAACGCCTCCAGCGCTGTAACCTCCCCGTGAAATTTGTCGTCGTAATTTGTGGGTGCCCATCCATTTTCGTAGACCAGCGGGGCGTCCAAGAGGTGGTCGACAAAACGGATGCCCGATTCAAGCGCCGCCGCGTATATGATGGGCTTGAAGGCTGAGCCGGGCTGGCGATATGCTTGGATCGCGCGGTTGAATTTGCTCTTTTCGAAGTTTTTGCCGCCCGCCATGGTCAATATCTCGCCAGTGGCTGGGTCAAGAGCCACTATGGCACCTTCGCTCGGAAGCTTTTGGATGACCTCATCTGCCTTTTGTTGGAGAGCGAGGTCGAGAGTGGTGTACACCCTAAGTCCCCCTTGATAGACCCTCTCGCCTCCGTATCGCGGCAGGAGGTGGCCGAAGAGGATATACGAAACGAAATATGGTGCTTTATTGTTGCTCAGCGTTGGCGCCTTTTTTGACGCAAAGGTGAGCTTTTGTGCCAACGCCTCGCTTCCTTCCTTTGCCGATATCCACTCTAACTCTACGAGCCTTCTCAACACGTAGGCTTGCCTGGTCTTGGCTTCCTCTGGATGGCGAAGGGGGGTAAAGCGCTCCGGCGCCGCGATTAGGCCGGCCAGCATGGCAGATTCGGCGAGAGAGAGTTCAGACGGTTTCTTGCCATAGTATTGTTGCGAAGCTGCGAATACACCGTAGGCACCGTGGCCGAAGTAGATCGTATTCAGATACATTTCGAGTATTTGGTCTTTCGAGAATATCCTCTCCATGCGAAGCGCGAGGATTGTCTCTTTAATCTTCCTGTCGAGCGTCCTGTCGAGCGTCAAAAAGAGGTTGCGGGCCAATTGTTGCGTGATCGTGCTGCCCCCCTGAATCGCCTCTCTGCGGCTGAAGTTGACCCAAAGCGCCCTGATGATTCCGGAAATGTCGACGCCGTGGTGCTTGTAAAAGCTGCTGTCTTCGGCTGCCATGGTCGCCTTTATCATCCACGGAGAAATCTCTTCTAAGCGAACCCAAGTGCGGTTTTCCCTGAAGAGCCTGGCTATCTCACGACCGTTGCGGTCGTATACCACCGTGGAGAGGTTTGGCTCGTAGGATATCATCTCGTCAAAGGTCGGCAAGTCACGACCGTATTTAAAGAGAAAATAAGTGACTGACGCTGCACCGACTGCCGCTAAAAAGAGCACCGCCAGCAGCACAAACGTAAATATCTTTCGCATCCAACCTCGATGTTTTTTGGCGTCTGTCTTAGCCATTAAAAACCCTCCATAGCGTTTTTCCTGTAAAATCATTATAACATGTGGTCCCAGGCGCCGCGCCATCTTCTTGTGACTTAGGCTGCGACGAGGCAGAGGAGCGCAAGGCAAGTGCCCTTGCAGCTCAAGCTTCATGCCGAAGATAAAGTTGCCCGCGAGGCGCACCTGTTCGCACGGGATAAACCGACAGGGACGCTATACTCTGTCAGCTAATCCAGCGCAGGTTACGGAGGTGCGGCTAAAACACTTAAATAGCCTTTAGTATTTTACAAAATCATCAATACATGCTACTATCATCATTCGCCAATAGCCAGGTTTAAAGTTTGAGGCTAAATTCTGTATAATAGACAAAATCAAAAAAGCAAAAGTCTGACTCCAAAAGTAACCATCAAAGCCAGTATTTATACTGTTCCAAAAACGAGTCATATCGATACGATAAAACGCAAGATAGGTTTTACAAACGAACGGAAAGAGGTGATGAGCCTATGAAAGGGGCGAAGAAGGTAGGGTTAATATTGTTGTTGGCGCTCTTTACGACGAGCGTTTCCTTTTCTGCGGCCGATGCCAAGACTCCAGAACAAAGAATTACATTAGCAACGCAGCTTCTTCAGGATATGAAAGGACAAAGCGACGTCGAAGGCCTGACAGATTATTTGAAGGATTGCGTGGGCGTTGCGATTTTCCCGAATGTCACGAAGGCGGGTTTCGTCTTCGGGGCGGAGTACGGAGAGGGATTGTTGCTTCGCCGAGCCCCAAATTCGACCAAATGGTACGGGCCCTCTTTTTTAAGCATCGGCGGGGTCTCTCTGGGCCTCCAAATAGGTGTGCAATCGACTGCGCTGGTATTGGTGATAATGGATGAAGCAGGGTTGGAAGCGCTCAAGAAAGAGCACGTTAATTTGGGAGCCGACGTCTCTATAGCAGCAGGGCCGGCCGGGCGCAGAGCAGGTGTGGCCACGAGTTCTATCTACAGTTATTCTATGGCAAAAGGTGTTTTTGCTGGGGTTTCCTTGGGTGGTGGAACAGTGGATACCGATGAAAACGCCAATATAGCTTACTGGGGCAAGAAGTATACCCCCGAAGAGATATTGCAGAAACGCGCGACGAGTGACAAGGTAAAGCCCTTAATTAATGAGTTAAATTCTCTTATAGCCATGGCAAAATCGAATAGCGAGAAAAAATAAAGACTCCCAAGAAACGGATCACGAGAAATAAGTCAAAAGAGAGGCTCCTCTATCGCTTAAGGCCAGCATTCCCTAATGCGAAGCATCGAACGGAATAAAGATGTGCAAGTAAGGACAAACCTCGAATGGCGTGTAGGGGCCTCTCTCAAAATGTTTTCATAATGGCGCCACCTATGACCTTACAGGTATTACAACGCCACAATAAGGCCAAAAAGCGCCACTTATTTGGCTTTGAGAAGCCATCATTGTGTCGCTCCCTATGTTTTATGGATGATTTTACCAGCAGCGCCTCTGACTCAGACCGTGCGAAAGGGAAAGCTTGAGAAGTGGCTTTAATACCATTGATGTCTATCGGATGGGCTATTTTTCTATCCACCTCTCTAACTTCCCCATATCCAACTCCACCCCTATGCCGGGCTCTGAAGGCGGGGTTATGACGCCATTTACGGGCTTGGGTATTGGGGTGGTGAAAATATCCATAAGAGGGTGGTTTACCTCCATAAACTCGAACATGAAAAAGCCGGGCGCAGCCGCTGCAAAGTGCATAGTAGCTACGATGTTTAAGGCCGAGCACATCCCCGTGTGGGGAGCGAGGTAAACGTTACTTGCATGCGCCAAGGCTGCAACTCGCATGCCCTCAGTAAAGCCACCCACTCGCCCCAAGTCGGGCTGAGCGTACGATATGGCTCCAGTAGCAAGCAGGTCCCTAAACCCATAGGTCGTGAACTCGCCCTCTCCTGACGCCAAGGGTATGGGTTGCCCTGCCCTCACAGCCTCGTACCCTTTGAGGTCATAGGGAGGGACTGGCTCCTCGAGCCACTCTATCTCGTACTTCTCAAGGCGCCGCCCTAACCTTACGGCGGTGCCGGCATCGTAGGCGCTATTGCAATCGACCATGAGCTTGACCGAGTCGCCCACGGCCGATCTAATCGCCTTGACGGCCTCTTCGTCGCGGTCGATGTCAGCTCCTATCTTTATCTTCATGGTTCTATATCCTGACTCCATGAAGCGCTCCGCCTGTGAAGCCATCTCGGCCACGTCCCCCATGAAGATCGAGGAGGCGTAGGCTGGCAGCACTCTCCTGCCGTAACCGTGCAAAGCCTTAAACGTGGGCATGCCGGTGGCCTTCCCGATGATGTCCCAAACGGCTACGTCTATCCCGCTCATGGCTTCCAATACGACTCCCTTAGTATGGCCCCTCGTGCGCATAGCGGAGAACATCTCCCACCAAATTGAGCCCGCATCCATGGGATCCATCCCTATAATCCTGGGGGCCAACATATCCTCTACTATGGAGGCTGTGGCCCTCGGCGCAGACCTTACGAGGCATTCCCCTATGCCTACCAGGCCTTCGTCAGCGGTGACCCTCACGATCGTAGCTCTCACCTCTGTAAAGACCGTCGTAGCGATGCGCACCGGCTCATCTATCATTGCTGTCACGGGCAGAGCTTCCACCTTAGTTATCCTCATCAAGGCTCTCCTTTCTTGTTTTTGGTTCTATTATACTAATAATATGACGTCCATTTAACCCATCTAATAGAACAAAGAGAAGACATGGCTACGAGGATGCTGGCCATACACAGATGGGCATACTTTAATTTTTATATGAGGCAACGAATCCGTTTCGCTTTGATTTTAAGTGAGGCAACTCGGGGGGTTGACAAGTTGGAAAATGTCATGTAAAGTTCACTCAAGCGGAAGGAACCTGAACAAGAGTACATAACGTAAATGGCGATGAAGCGAGATGCCCGAAGGGGCGACGCGTTTACAGAGAGGGTCGTTCACCGGCTGAGAGGCGACCTAAATGCGCTGGAGGGCTCAAAGCTCGCGGAGCTGGCGCCGAAAGGGTTTATTTCCTGGAGTAAGCGCTCGGTTCGGATCCCCGTTATAGGATCCAGAGAGGGGCGTGAAAGCGCCCAAGTTGGGTGGTACCACGGGCTGTTATGGCAGCTCGTCCCTGTGGGGACGGGCTGCCAATTTTTTTAATGAAGAGGTGACTAAAGATGAAGGTTACCTGTGTAGTATGCGAGGCCGAGATCACACTACCATCGGGGGCTGTGGTGGGGGAGCTTTTGGTTTGTCCGGATTGCGGCACGGAACTCGAGCTGATTTCACTGGATCCTCCCACCGTTGAAGAAGCTCCTCAGGTGGAGGAAGATTGGGGGGAGTGAAAATGCCACGGATACGCATTTTTTACACGCGCCTTCGCAAGGAGGAGAAGCTCCTCGCAGAGGCTGCCGAGAGGGAGGGCATTCCTTATTCCTTGGAGGATGCCAGAGAAATGCATTTCGGCGCCACGACGGGTTTGTCTGACGACGTCATACTGTGTCGTTGCATAAGCCACAGCCAGAATGTAGCCTTGGCGCACTTCTTTGAGGGGATGGGACACAGGGCCGTAAATCCGGCGTCTGTCATGGAAAAGTGCGGTGATAAACTGGCCACCAGCATGGCCTTGGAAAGGGCGGGAATACCACAGCCGGCCTTTCGCTTTGCCCTCTCGCCCGAGGCAGCGTTATCGGCTGCAGAGGAGTTGGGATATCCCGTAGTTTTTAAGCCTCTGACCGGGAGCTGGGGAAGGCTTTTGGCGAAGGCGAACGACAAAGATGCCGCTGAAGCCATCATAGAGCACAAGTTCAATATGGGCCCATTGCATCAAGTTTTTTACGTTCAAGAGTATATCGAAAAGCACGGCTACGACGTTAGGGCTTTTATAGTGGGCGGTGAACCCATAGCAGCTATCCGCCGGCTGAGCGACCATTGGATAACGAACACCGCTCGTGGTGCCAAGGCCGTGGCAGAACCGGTAGAGGGCGAACTGGAGCATATATTGCGCAGGGTTCACGCAGCCATCGGCGGCGATATTTTGGCGGTGGATGTCTTCCCGACCGATGACCGTGGGTGGCTGATCAACGAAGTAAACGACGGTGCTGAATTTAGGAACTCAATCGAGCCGACCGGCGTCGATATCCCCGGCGAGATCATGCACTTTTGTTGGAAGCTTTGTTGCGGCCTTTCCGGCGAATTGGCGCTTGCGAGGGGGTAATCTTTGGTGGCTAAAAAGGCGCTCACATTGCCGTTAAAACAGAAAAGATGCCCCGAGGACAAACCGAAGGGGAGGATTGACATTTTCGCTGCGGGCTAAACATAGCGATAACGACTCAAGTCTTCATCCATAAAAGCTATTTTTAGCCCGCAGGGTAAAACCCCTTGCGGGCTAAGCCATTTATAGAGGAGGTATAGCCTTGCCACGTGTAGCGGTGTGGGGTGGGGCCGGCATGACAGGGGGAGAGCTGCTTCGTCTGTTGGCCCGCCACCCATCTTTAGAACTTGCGGTAACTGTGTCGCGGAGTCAAGCCGGAAAACCGATTTGGCATCAGCATCCCATTCTGCGACCCGACTATCCGGATATGACCTTTTCCAACCCTGAGGATGCGCTCAAGGAAGAGGTAGATCTGGCGTTTCTCGCCTTACCTCATGGCACATCTTGTCCCATCATCGAGGGGTATCGCAAAGCGAACGTGCCGGTAGTTGATCTTTCGGCGGACGTGCGCCTCAGGGATGAAGGTATTTACAGACGATGGTATGGCCGTGCTCACCCCAGCCCCGAGCTTCTGAAAGAAGCGGTCTATGGCCTGCCGGAGCTGCACAGGGAAGAGCTCAAAGGTGCAACACTTGCCAGCGGCGTCGGGTGCAACGCCACCTGTGCTATATTAGGGCTATTTCCCCTGGCCAGGGAGGGCCAGATAGAGCGCCTTCACTTGGAGGTGCGCGTAGGTTCTTCCGAGGGAGGGGCCAGCCCGACGCAGGGGAGCCATCACCCTTATCGCAGCAGGGCGATGCGCGTGATAGATCCCTTTCGCCACAGACACCTCGCCGAGATACTCCAGGAGCTTAAACTCCCCGAGGAATCCGTGGCGATGACGACTACCGCGGTGGAGATGGTGAGGGGCGTTCAGATGATGGCGTACGTGACGCTTAAAGATAAGGTTTCCGAAGCCGAGCTGTGGAAGCTCTACAGGAAGGCGTTTCGCAACGAACCGTTCCTGCATCTGTGCCCGGCACAGCCTGCCCACCTGAGGTTTCCGGACCCGCGCTATGTGTTGGGGAGCAATAGGGCGCTCGTGGGGTTTGCCCTCCACGATGATGGCCGCAGGCTCTTGGTTACGAGTGCTATAGACAATTTGATGAAGGGAGCCTCGGGCACAGCGCTCCAGGCTGCCAACGTCATGCTGGGCCTCCCAGAAGAAGCCGGGCTTGAGATGATGCCGGTTTTCCCAGCGTGAGTGCTGAAGGGGTGATATGAAAGTGATCGGAGTTGTAAAGATCGGAGGAGCCATCGGGAACGCTCTGGAACCCTTGATGGAGGAACTCGCAAGTCGGACTACGACAGAGCATTGGGTCCTCGTCCACGGAGCGAGCGGAGTAACCGACGAGCTGTGCCGCGTCTGCAATGTGGAGCCCAGATACGTCACCAGCCCGAGCGGATATAGAAGCCGCTATGTTGGAGAGGTGGAGCGCGCTATCTTCGAAGCCGCTTCTTATTCCTTTTCCGCCCACTGCGCCACGCTGCTTGCCATGAAGGGCACGCCTGCCGTGCCGCTGCGCCCAGATGTGGCCGGCACGGCTTTTGCCAAGCGAAAGGAAAGCTTGCGCGTCGTTTCCGAGGGGCGGCAGATGATCCTGCGCGGGAATTACAGCGGCACCGTCACGCGTGTGGATCCCAAGCTCATATTGAAACTTTTGGGAAAGGGTTGCATCCCAATCTTGCCCCCTTTGGCGATGGACGAAGCAGGAGAATTTTCCTTAGATGTGGATGGTGACCGCCTCGGCGCGGCTGTGGCCGGTGCCCTCGGTTCTCAGGTGCTGGTCATCTTGAGCAACGTGCCGGGATTGTTGCGCGACCCTTCAGACCCTGATTCTCTCATCGCCGAGGCGACGTTGGACGATTGGGATGATCTCGAATCTTGTGCTGAGGGCAACATGAAGCGAAAACTTTTGGCCTGCAAGGAAGCCCTCGACGCTGGGGTCCCCCGCGTTATACTTGCAGACAGCAGACTTTCAAGGCCGCTCTCTGCGGCCCTATCGGGAGGAGGCACACATATATGGCGTACGCGGCCGTCTATGACGCAAACGGGTTGATGGTAAACGGGGGAGATGGAGCTGAGCTTTTAGGCGAAGATGGCAGGCGTTATATCGACTTCTCTTGTGGTCATGGGGCAGCCATCTTCGGACATGCCCATCTCAGACTCGTGGAGGCCCTCGAAGAAGCGTCCAGGAGGCCGTGGACGATAGGGTCAAGGCTCAGGGAACCCCATAGAGAAGCGCTCTTAGAGAAACTCGGCAGCTTGTTGGAAGGCGGCAAGGCCTTTTTGTGCAACAGCGGCGCCGAGTCTATAGAGGCTGCCCTCAAGCTTGTAACTGTCGTTAGGCCGGATCGCAAGAAGATTTTGGCCCTTCGCAGGAGTTTTCACGGGAGAACGCTCGGGGCGCTATCGCTTACCTTCAACCCTCGTTATCGTAATCCCTGGCAGCGCCTGCTCGTGCCCGTTGAACACGTATCCATGGAGGAAGCGGCTGGGGCCATAGACGAAAATACTGCGGCTGTCTTCGTAGAGCCCGTGCAGGGCGAGGGCGGCGTCCACGTGATGCCTAAAGATGTGGGTTCGGCCATAACGAGCGCCTGCAGGGAATACGGTGCGATCTTGGTGGTTGACGAGATCCAGACAGGCTGGGGCAGGTGCGGGGAGATCCTCGCGAGCCCGCTTGTGGGGCTTGAGCCCGATATCGTGTGTCTCGCCAAGGGCATGGCAGGCGGCCTTCCTATAGGCGCAACCGTATGGAAAGGGTCTTTGGGGGATTTCCCCACGATGGGACACGGCAGCACGTACGGGGGCAACCCCTTGGTCTCCTCTGTGGCTCTCGCATCTTGGGAGATCCTTCACGAAGAGGGCTTTTTGGAGGGAGTCATGGAGCGCGCCGAGAGATTTCGTGCGTCGCTTTTGCGGATAAAGTCGCCTCGAGTCAAGGAAGTGCGCGGCATAGGGCTTATGTATGGGGTTGAGCTTTCTTCGATCAAGGCCACGCCGGTTCTGCAAATCTTGCAGGACGAGGGGGTCGTCGCCCTTCCGGCCGGACCGACTGTCGTGCGTTTCCTGCCTCCGTTGGTGGCTCAAGACCACCACTTCGACCGCGTCGCTTCCGCCCTCGCCGAGGCTTTGGAGGAATGCACCGATGAGTGAGTCTGTGCGCTGCAGCGCGGGAATCAAAGCGCTTGCTGACACCGAGACCATCTTTTTGGCGCGTCTGGTCTCGGTGCGCAGCGAAAGCGGGAACGAAGGACCTGCTTGCCGGCTTTTGGCGTCGATGTTGCCGGACTTAGGGTGGGAGCGCGTGGAGATCGACGACGCCGGCAGCGTCGTGGCCACGAGGGGGAGCGGAGAGAAAGAGCTCCTCCTGCTGGGGCACATAGATACGGTGCCAGGTGGGCCGGAGGTGCGCCTCGATGGAGATATCCTTTGGGGCAGAGGCAGCGTCGATGCGAAGGGCCCGCTTTGCACCTTCGCCGTGGCCGGAGGGAGCGTTGATGTCCCTCGAGAGTGGAGGATAACGCTCGTGGCAGCGGTAGGCGAAGAGGCGAACTCTATCGGAACGCGCACGCGCCTCCCTCTGCACAAGCCGAATGCGTGCATAATCGGAGAGCCATCGGGGACCGACGGCGTAACCATAGCGTATCGTGGTAGCCTGTGGCTCAAGCTCCATGCCGAAGATGGGGGCGCCCATTTGAGCGGCGACGGGGGGCCACTCACGGCCACGCTTAGAGCCGCCGCCAAGATATTGGATGAAGTAGAGGCCTTGGACGATCCTCAAAAGCCGATCATAGAGCGGCATAGCGGTGCCGTCGCCGCCATGGGCGGGCGCGACGAGGGAGAAAGGGAGGCCTCGATCCTTTTAAACCTGCGCATCCCTCTGGGTGTTCGACCGGAGGATATGGTCGAACTTGCCTCGCAAGCGGCTCGCGCCCGTGGCGTGACGCTTGAGGTGGTAGAGGCCACACCGCCGCACGCTGAATCTAAAGACAACGTCGTCGTGCGGGCCCTGCGGACGGCCATCCGAATGAAAGGATGCAAGCCGCGCCTCTTGGCCAAGGGCGGCACGGCCGATTTCAATCTGGCCGCTCAATGGGGATGTCCCATGGCCGCCTACGGCCCTGGCGACAGTCATTTGGATCACACCAGCGAGGAGCGCATTTCTTTGAGCGATTACACAAAAGCTATAGATATATTGCAAGAGGCGCTGCGCCTCATAATGACACAATGACACATGGCGACGATAAACTTCGAGCAGTTTGAAGCTGTTGAGATGCGGGTTGGGTGCATTTTGAGGGCCGAGCGCAACGAAAAGGCACGCAAGCCTGCCTATAAGTTGTGGATAGACTTTGGCGAGGAAATCGGCCTAAAACAGAGCAGCGCCCAGATTGTAGACCTCTACGCCCCAGAGGAGTTAGCTGGGCGCCTCGTGGTGGCCGTGACGAATTTCCCTCCGAAAATGGTGGCAGGATGGGTTAGTGAGGTCCTGGTCTTGGGCGTCCCTGATGACGAAGGAAGGGTTTGCCTCCTCAGCGTGGATGATTCGCCCCCTTTAGGAGCCCGCGTGTTTTAAGGAGGAGTTGCGTTTTTATTTTTTATACTCTCACTTCCACTTCCACATCCACTCTCACTCTCACTTTCACATTCACTTTCACATTCACATTCACCCACCCTCACTTTCTTACGTCTTTTGCGAAGACGTAGGCGAAAATGCCGAGGTGTTTTCTGCAATGGGGGATAAAATTGTAGAAAGACCATTGACTAAGTGACGGGGGTAAAGAAGATAAAATGAGACGCTCGGTATTGCTCTCTTTTGCGCTCGCGGTGTCGCTCGTCTCACAGTGTTTCGCTCAAGGAGACATAGCTCAAGGAGAAGTCTTAACCCTCCAGAAGTGCCTTCAGATAGCCCTGGCACGCCATCCTGATGTGTTGGCAGCCGGCAGGCGTGTCGAATCGGAGATAGCCCGCACCGGGCAAATAGCGGCGGCAGACCGCATTAACGTGGACGCCTCGGCGAGCTATGCCAGGCGCTCTCCTGCGTCTGCTGTTGATCGAACCTACGACGACTATACTGCGAGTGTGGCACTCTCGCAAAAGATCTCCGATTCCGGAAGGAATGCTGCTCAACTTCGCGTTCAGAGCGAGATGACGACCGCCTCTCGAAGCAACTTTATGGGCGTGGCCGAGCAGGTCGCTTACGGCGTTAGAGAGGCATATTTCGGCGTGTTGGCCGCCAAAAGGAATGTAGAGGTCGCCAGTGAGGTGGTCAAGCAGTTCGAAGAACATCTCCTCCAGGCTCAGGGTTTCTATGAAGCAGGTGTGGCACCGCGCTTTGACGTGACGAAAGCGCAGGTGGATCTTAGCAATGCGAAGCTTGAGCTCATAAGGACGGAATCCGCACTGGAACTGGCATGGCGAACGCTTGACAACGCGATGGGCATGCCCCGCGCTCCCAATTACGACATAGAAGAAGCGCTGACTTTTGAGCCCCACGAGATCTCCGTGAACGAGGCAGCCTCCCGCGCTTATTCCCACAGGCCGGACCTCAAGGCCATGGAAGCTCAGAGGCGCGCCGCCGAAGAGTCGGTTACATTTGCAGCCAAGGGAGATGCTGCAGTTTTGTCGCTCTTCGCCGCCTACAGTTTTCAAGGGGAGAACTTTCCGTTGGAAGAGGGGTGGAATACGGGGCTTTCCATCTCCATCCCTGTCGTCGACGGCAGGCTCGTCCAAAACCAGGTAAAGGAAGCTCAGGCGAACCTGCAAGCTGCCATGGCCGACGAGGAATCGCTTCGCCAGAAAGTGCTACTGGAGGTGCAAGACGCCTACCTAAGCTTGGTGGAGTCGAGAGAGCGCATAGCCGTGGCCGAGCTGGGGGTGAAGCAGGCTATGGAAAACTTGGAGTTAGCCATGGGGCGCTATGCCGCGGGCGTAGGGAGCCCTATCGAGGTGACGGACGCTACCGTTAGCTATCGCGACGCCCAGAACAACCATGTCCAGGCGCTATACGATTACAACATAGCCCATGCAGCGCTTTTGAAAGCGATGGGGGAAGGTGCGTTATCGTTATGAAGAAGAGGTGGGTTTTTGTCGTTGTGGCAGCCGTGATAGCCATCTTCGTCGCAAGCAGGGCCTTTCGTGGCGACGGCGAAAATGTGGTTTACCGGACCGAACCGGCAACCAGGGGAGAAATTGTAGCATCCGTGTCGGCCACGGGGACGCTTTCTGCCGTGACGACGGTGGAGGTCGGCACTCAGGTTTCGGGCACGATAAAAGAGATCTACGTGGACTACAACTCGCAAGTTGAGAAAGGGCAGTTGATCGCGCTCATAAACCCTGAGACCTTCGAGGCTCAGGTGGAACAGGCTAAGGCAAACCTCGCGCTTGCCCAAGCCGGTGTGCTCAAGGCCAAAGCGACGCTGGATGACGCTAAGAGAAATCTGGAGCGCATGAAGCAGCTTGCCAACCGAAATCTCATCGCGCAGAGCGAGCTTGACGCGGCGCAGACCCAGTATGCCTTGGCCGAAGCAGGCCTCTCCGAGGCTCAGGCCCAAGTGGCCCAGGCTCAGGCAGCGCTCAAGAAAGCGCAAGTAGACCTGAAAAATACCAGGATCTATTCGCCTGTCAACGGCGTGGTCATCTCCAAGAGCGTGGACGTAGGCCAAACCGTGGCGGCCAGCTTTCAAACCCCTACCCTGTTTACGATTGCGGAGGACTTGACGAAGATGCAGATTGAAACCAGCGTGGACGAGGCCGACATAGGCCGTGTTTCCGTGGGCCAGGAAGTGGTCTTTACAGTCGATGCATATCCGAGCATTACCTTTTCCGGTAGCGTCTATCAGGTGCGGATAGAGCCTATCAAAGTGGAAAACGTCATCACCTATACCACGGTAGTATCCGTCGAAAACCCTGAGCTAAAACTCAAGCCTGGCATGACCGCGAACGTGACGATCATAACCGATAGGCGCCCTCAGGCACTCAGGGTTCCAAGTGCCGCCCTGCGCTTCCGTCCGTCCGATCATCCGTTGGCCGGTAAGATAAGCGGAGAGGCTGTTTGGATCGTGAAGGACGGCGGCATCCATCCCATAGCGATCGAAAGCGGCATCTCGGATGGTCGTTACGTGGAGGTCGCTTCCGGCGAAGTGAAAGAGGGAGATTTGGTTGTGGTCGAGGAGGGGCGTTCGACCAAAAGTTCGACCTCGCGCGGCAGGAGGTTTCCGTTTTAAGATGGCCCTGATCGAGGCAGAAGGGGTTCGTAAGGTTTACCGTATGGACGGGGTGACCGTGGAGGCCCTTAAGGGGGTGAGCTTCGGCATAAACAAGGGGGAGTTCGTAGCGATCATGGGGCCCTCTGGCTCCGGCAAGTCCACGCTTATGCACATTTTAGGCTGCCTCGACGTGCCGACGAGCGGGCGCTATCTGCTCGATGGTGTAGATGTAGGGTCTTTATCTCGAGATGGGCTGGCTGGGATTAGAAATCGCAAGATAGGCTTTGTCTTTCAGGGCTTCAACCTTCTCCAGCGCATGTCTGCGCTGGAGAACGTGGAACTCCCCATGCTCTACGGCGGTGTGCCTTCGAAAGAGCGTGCAGAAAAGGCGCTTGCGGCCTTGAAGACGGTCGGCCTGGAAGAGAGGAAGGACCACCGGCCCAATCAGCTCTCCGGTGGACAGCAGCAAAGGGTAGCTATCGCGAGGGCGCTTGTGAACGATCCGCCCCTAATTTTGGCAGACGAGCCTACGGGCAACCTCGACACCAAAACCAGCGTAGAAGTGATGGAATTGTTGGTCTCGCTGAACGAAGAGCATGACAAGACGATCGTCCTCGTCACGCATGAACCCGACATCGCCTCTTTCAGCAAACGCATCATCCGCGTCTTAGACGGCTCCATTTCATCGGATGAGGCGGTGATAAAACATGATGGGATTGCTTGAGACGGCAAAAATTTCCTTGAGGTCGCTGTGGGCCAACAAGATGCGCTCTGGGCTTGCCATCCTGGGTGTAATCATCGGCGTTGGCGCCGTCATAGCCATGATCGCAGTTGGGCGCGGCGCCAGCCTGCAGATAGAGAGCCACATCTCCAGCATGGGGAGTAACATCCTCATAATCGTGCCTGGGACCACCACCTCCGGCGGAGTGCGCATGGGAGCAGGCACACAGCAATCCCTTTCCCTCGATGACGCCATTGCGATCGAGAAAGAGTGTTCTGCCGTATCGCATGTCTCACCCGAGCTATCCGGCGTGGCTCAAGTGGTCTACGGCAATCGGAACTGGTCGACAGGCGTGATAGGCACGACGGAGGGGATGATGGACGTGCACAACTGGAGCGTCTCTTCGGGCAGATTTTTGACAGACCAAGATGTGCGCAGCAGCACGAAAGTGGCCGTCATAGGCGAAACGGTGGCCTATGAACTCTTCGGCAACGCGAATCCGGTCGGAGAGATCATAAGGATAAAGAAGGTGCCATTTCAGGTGGTAGGAGTTCTGGCTCCTAAAGGTCAGTCCGCCTTCGGTTCTGATCAGGATGACGTGATATTCGTTCCTGTCACGACGGCGCAGAAGCGCCTCTTCGGCACGCCATTTCCGAGGATGGTGCGGCGGATCAGCGTGAAGGCTCGCGATGCCGAAAGCATATACCTCGCCCAAGAGCAGATAACGGCGCTGCTGAGGCAGAGGCACCGCATAGGGCCAAATCAGGATGACGATTTCACAGTCAGAAACCTCACCCAGGCGATGGAGGCGGCACAACAATCCACTCAGGCCATGACGCTCCTTTTGGGAGCAATAGCTTCGGTTTCCCTGTTGGTGGGCGGCATAGGTATAATGAACATAATGTTGGTTTCAGTCACAGAGCGCACGAGGGAAATAGGCATACGCATGGCCGTGGGCGCAAGGCCGCGCGACATAAGGCTCCAATTCCTCATAGAGGCGTTTTTGCTCTCTGTCATTGGCGGAATAGCGGGAATCGCTTTGGGAACGTTTCTTTCGCAAATGCTGGTGCTCCTTTTTAACTGGAGCACGTCAATTTCCCCCTCCTCGATACTGCTGGCCTTTGGTTTTTCCGGCTTTGTTGGCGTATTCTTCGGCTTTTACCCAGCTTACAAAGCCTCCCTCATGGACCCCATCGAGGCCTTACGTTACGAATGACGCGCTCCTTTCGCTCTTAGGAACTTGGTATGGACGCTTTGTTTTTTAAAGCGCTCTCTGTATATTCTTAAAAACGAAAAAGGGGAGACTAACAGTCTCCCCACGCCATCTTTTCTTGCACTTAGCCCAGCGGAGGGGTGCTATAGGGCGGTTTACGACAAAAGGTTCGCTGCTCAAAAGCGTAAGCAATGGAGATCAGTGCCCCTTCGCTCCACGGACGGCCAAGGATCTCCAAACCGATCGGAACTCCTTCAGGGGCCGTTTTTGTGGGGTGGGAAAAGCCGCCAGGCAAAGTGATTGCTGGAAATCCGGTGACTGATCCAAGAACTCCATTGCGTTCCACTTGCGGTTCCCCAACGGGGACGACAAGTCTTTTTTGGTGCGGGTAAACAAAGGCATCAAGCTTTAAATCTGCCATAAGCTTCATTATCTGAGTGCGGAGGGTTAGTCGTTTGAGCATCCTTGTTTTGTAGGCATCGCTGTTTCTGCCCAAAATTGCAGCGGCTTTCATGTTCTCTACAATGCTCGGATGTATCTCCCCTGAGTCGATTAATTCAGATATCGTGTGGTATTTGACTTTCTCTCCGCAGCTTCGCAGATAGAATTCGAGGTCGTCTTTTAAGGTATGAAGATGGACGCTCACTTCAGATGTGAGGTAGTTTGTGTCAATTGGCTCATCCACATCCACGAGCACCGCACCACCGTCTTTCATTGCGTTGAGGCTCCGCTTTACGGCGAAGTTCACCTCTTCGTGTTCTGGTTTATCGCCAAAGAGGCTCCACAACACGCCAATACGCTTTCCTTGTAGGCCGTCAGGGCATAGGAAGTTGGTATATGTAGGAGGGATATTCCCTACCGCCCAGGCTGTTTCGGGGTCAGCCGGGTCATATCCAGCGATTACATCAAGAACGCGCACCGCATCTTCAACGGTTCGGCAAATAGGACCGGCTGTGTCCTGGTCGAGCGAATAGGGGCAGATACCATCTCGACTTACAAGGCCAATGGTGGGGCGAATGCCGACACAGCTGCATGCAGAGGCAGGAGACCTGATGGAATTAATGGTGTCCGTTCCGATGCCTACAGCAGCGAAGTTGGCCGCCATGCCCGCACCGGTGCCACCACTTGATCCTCCAGGAGTTCTGGTGAGGTCGTAGGGGTTGAGCACCTGTCCGAGAACAGAGCTTACACTCTCTCCCCATATGGCAAATTCGTGCATGTTGGCCTTGGCTAAAATAATGGCTCCAGCCGTTTTAAGCCTTTTTACGATGAATGCATCGTCATCAGGCAAGTAGTTTTTAAGGGCAAGAGAACCGCTGGTGGTCACCATGTCGCCAGTTTCTACGTTGTCCTTTAAAAGAACTGGAATGCCATGGAGGGGTCCAATTGGCCCATGTTTGCGAAAGGCTGAGTCGATCTCCTCTGCTTCCTTCAGCGCCTTAGGATTAATTAGGATAACGGCGTTCAATGAGGGACCCTTTTTATCGTAGGCTTCGATACGGCGGAGATATTCTTCAACGATACTCCTGCATGAAGTGCGTCCTTCTTTCATCGCCTCGTGGATCTTTTGTATAGTGGTTTCTTCGATTCGAAAATCTATTCCAGACAATCATTTCACATCCTTTCGTTGCAAAATGCCGATATCTCAGTATTGCTACGCATTGAGGAAAAGAAGAGGAAGGGCAAAAACCAAAAAGCTTAAGATCATAATAGCTGTTGAATAACCAATAACGTCTCTAGCCTTTAGCCCTGTTATTCCAAGAAGAGCAATAGCCCAGAAGGGTTGAACCATATTTGTCCAGGTGTTGCCATAGGCTACTGCGAGGGCAGACTTAATATAACTTGCACCCATCATTTCGGCCGATTTCATGGCGATGGGGCCTTGAACAGCCCATTGGCCACCGCCGCTAGGCACAAAGAGATTAACTATAGATGCGGTAATAAATGTCCATAGATAGAATGTATTTATAGTGCTAATCGAAACGAGGGCTGCGGATAGGACATCTACTAACCCAGAATAACGCACCATACCCATAATACCCGCATAGAGAGGGAATTGAAAAATTATGCCGCTAACCCCTGGAGTGGCGTCTTTTACCGCCTGAACATAGTCTGCCATTGTGCCGTGAAGGGCAATTCCAGCGAAGAAAAAGATGGTATTCACTATGTTCAGGTCGAGGCTAAATCCCTTCGTAGCGAAGTGGTAAACGATATAGGTAAAGCCGAGTAGGGCTAGAATATAGGCTATCGCTTTACTGTTGTTCATCTTATCACCGATGGTGACCACTGAACGAGTTTTGCTAACTATATCATCTGCCTTGTCCAAGTAGGCAGCCACGTCAGGTTCGAGAGGTTTAATTTCACCGTCCTTGGGGTGAATCATCCATGCGAAGAGGGGCGGGAAAACCAGTATTGCGATGGTTACTACAATGTTCATAGGATTAACCATGTAGTCCCAGATTGGGATGACGCCAATCTGTTTTTCTAGGAAATGCCCTGGTGTTGCAATGAGAAGACCTATGGAGGCCGACATGCCACCGTGCCATGTCATTTGTCCCAGATAGGCTGCCGCGCCAATGAGGCCGTATTCAAAGGGTACATTCCGCCTCCTCAGAGATCTACCCACCTCACGTGCCAAAAGCGCGCCGAGTACAAGACTTAAACCCCAGTGGACTATTGAAACTGCTACCGAAATCAGGGCGACGAAATAGACCGCTTGTTTACTGTTCTTAGGGACAGAGGCAAGATGTGAAATCCATTTCTTTATGGCAGGAGCGTTTGCTACTGTTGACGCGGTGATGACCATTAGGGCCATCTGCATGCTAAAAGATAGAAGCTCCCAAAAACCTTTATACCAGTTGAGGACCATGTCCATTGGGCCGCTCTTCGTAAGGGCGATTCCAAGCCCAAAAGCAATAAATGTCAAAAGAACTGCAAAAATACTGGGATCAGGAATATACTTAAAAGATAACGCTGCCATTGACTGACCCAATTTCCTGAACATCTTTACTCTCCTCCTCAATATCTTCGATTTGGAAATAAATGGGTCTCAAAAGTGCTCCTTTAGACAACAGCTAAACAAAATAAATAGCAGAATCTCTTTGCCTCATTTCTTTGCCTCCTTTCCATATTGGTTTATTTTCTATCCAAGTTTAGTTCCTGAAATACACAGATGCGATGACGCCCCATGCTGGTCAGTCCAAGGCGTATCCCTTGATCTCATTCTAGGTTCAGAAGCCCAACAGGACCAGGGGCTTCGCTCGTATAACCGATCTTAGGCACTATATACTTAGTAGCAGCCCACTGAGATGTGTATTCTTTCTCATGTTCAAATAACATCCGAACCGCCCATTCCTTTACCTCTGGCAAGTATCTGAATTGTACTTTCGCAACTTCATTCTCTCAAGAATTTTACTCTCCGTCAATCCCGGGGCGGTTCAACAAGCTGCTCAAAATACCATTCCGTTGGAAGGGCTATCCCGATAGATTGATGGCAGTCGTGTAGGGGCCAAATAACGCTCACTGTTGACGTGGACAATTGGCCAGGCTTGAGGCGCGTATCCGGCGGAGAGTTGGCCGAATCTATCAGGAAACATGCAGAAG
>NZ_JADEVE010000290.1 GCF_016125955.1 Acetomicrobium sp. S15 = DSM 107314
GGCGGCTCAAGGAGCCTTCCCATTCCTTCGTTTCGATCGCCGCAACCATTGTTGCTCCTTTTGATGGATACCAATCTCTTTTCCATAATCCTTCACGGTCTTGAAATGTCACCTGAAGATCATCAGCCTTATCTTCGGCAGGAGTTCCTTCACCGACTTCCTTCCCGGCTTTCCCACAATGTCGCAGAGAAATAAGATTTTCATGGTCACTTGGCGTATTCCACGGCGCGCATCTCGCGAATCACCGTGATCTGTATCTGACCGGGATACTTCATCTCATTCTCCACCTTCTTGGCTATCTCGTAACACAATTTGTAAACCGCCCCGTCATCAGCCACCGTAGGGGAGACCATGACGCGCACCTCTCGTCCT
>NZ_JADEVE010000291.1 GCF_016125955.1 Acetomicrobium sp. S15 = DSM 107314
TATCGTCGATCTGCGTGATGGACTCAGCGGCCCAATTGCGAGGCTTACCGTCGGGGCCGATCCTCACGAGGCGGTCATATATGAGCCTCGTGGTCTGGAAATCGTGCGTGGCGGTGGAGACCACTGGCTGTATAGGCATGAGCCAGTTTGAGCCGTTGGTAGATGTAATCCGACCTGGAGAGCCGCGCATCACTTATGGCAACGTATCGCCTGAAGATGCAGAAGCTGCTTTACAAAAAACAGATTGAACGCCTGAAATTATTTCCACCTCGATCATTTCTGCTCATCCAACCAGTCCGCCCACCACTGCATCATCTTTGTCCGTT
>NZ_JADEVE010000292.1 GCF_016125955.1 Acetomicrobium sp. S15 = DSM 107314
TGATCTCAAACAACCTGGTCAATATAGCGGCCAGCTCTGTCGCGACTTCTATTGCGGTGGCCTTTTTGGCGACAAAGGGATATTCTTGGCCATAATCGCCATGACCATTCTCATCGTGGTCTTCGGGGAGATTCTGCCAAAGAGCATAGCCATTGTCCATCTTCAAAGTTATAACGACGTTGTCGCTCGGTTTGTAAGCCTTAGACTCCAAGGTCTCGGCATATACACGCACCGGTACTGACCCGGTAAGAAACTGAACGAGGTCCACAAAATGACAGACCTCCGCTATTATGCGCCCTCCGCCGTGTTCTGGGTCGTGCACCCATTGATCTGACGCCACTGGCCCTGCGTTTACAGTGCAACAAACGGCAAGAGGCTCGCCG
>NZ_JADEVE010000293.1 GCF_016125955.1 Acetomicrobium sp. S15 = DSM 107314
GATCGGTCGGCGCATCCCCAATCTCGAGCTGCCCTGGAGCAGCGTGCATACCCTGATTACCGATGAGCGCCTCAGCGACGAGGCGCGCAGCAGCATCCTGGCCCGCGGCGTCAAACTGATCTGCGTGGCCGTCGAAACCAATCTGGAGACCTGAGCATGTGTGGCATCGTTGGCGCCGTCGCCGAACGCAACATCACCGCGATCCTTCTTGAGGGCCTCAAGCGCCTGGAATACCGTGGCTATGACAGTGCCGGCGTTGCCGTGCTGGACGAGAACGGCGCACTCGAGCGCCTGCGCCGCAACGGCAAGGTTGCCGAACTGGAGCAGGCTCAGCAACACACGCAGCTGGCCGGCCGCCTGGGCAT
>NZ_JADEVE010000294.1 GCF_016125955.1 Acetomicrobium sp. S15 = DSM 107314
GCGGATTTCTTATCTCGGACTGGAGTTGAAGGACGTCCTTGACGGTAAGAGGGAGCTCGAGGAATTGATCCGGCTGACAGACCGCCAAGCCGGCGACGTTTTTAAAGGAGCGCTTAAAAAGATCGACGGGCGATTCGACGCACTCTTTCGCCTCCTCCTCGGAGGGGGCGAGGCCCCTTTCAGACTTGAGGAGGGTGTATCGCTCTGGGATGCCGGCGTGGAGGTAATCTGCAGGCCGCTATCGCGCCTATTACATTGGCAGATGGCACATATTCGATGGATCCTAAGGGTGCCTTATGGGTACGGAATTATGGATCCCGATT
>NZ_JADEVE010000295.1 GCF_016125955.1 Acetomicrobium sp. S15 = DSM 107314
CATCGGCATCTATGATCTTCAAGCGGCTGGCTAAGCCAACTAAAAGGTGCTCCTCCTCCATTTTCTCGACCTGCTGCTTGAGGAGGGTTCTGAACTCGCGTCCCCTGAAATATTCCTCGACCGGTTTGGACATGGCATTCAAGACGGTCTTCAGGCTCTCCCTTTTCAAGATCAGACGCATGACCTCTCGCTGAATGCGCTGCACCATAAACCATGTAGGGATTAACGTTATTAAAGAGATAGGGATAGCCACTTTAAGAAGCATATCAAGATAAGAGAGCTTGGTAAAGCCAAGGAGCGCCACTA
>NZ_JADEVE010000296.1 GCF_016125955.1 Acetomicrobium sp. S15 = DSM 107314
AAGAGGCCGCTGCTTATGACGGCTATTTGAGCGGGTCCACCTGGGCTTGTGCCGGCCACTCGAGAGGCCACCTTGGTGAAGAATTCCCCCATCTTGGTAGTCTCAAGAAAAGCTCCGAGGATGAAGAAAAGGGCAACGAAGGTAGCAGACACCCCAGTAATAGCGCAGTATATGCCAGCATCGGTGATAAGATGAACAACAGTAAAGCGATAGCCTATATTCTAGCCCTACTCGGCTTTACCTATATCGTTTACCACTTCGCTACGAAGGGATTTAGCCTCGACCTGAACATAGTGAATGGCTTTATGGCCCAGTTCAAAAAGAGCGTCAAGGCCACAGGCTTACCGCTCTTGCCCGCCTTTATGGCCTCACCGAAGTCTATCTTTACCATTATCGGATACATCATGAAGAAGAGGCATATCGCGATG
>NZ_JADEVE010000297.1 GCF_016125955.1 Acetomicrobium sp. S15 = DSM 107314
GAAGCCGCCGAGAAAGATAAAGAGACGCTAGCCAGATCGCTGCAGTCGATCGAGGAAAGGAAGGGCTCGGCCGAACGTGAGCTCGAAAGGATAGTAGATCTGTGGGACGGGAGCTTCCCATATTCGGAGGCTGATGCGGCAAGCTGTGCGCCGTGAAGATGGTTCGCGGTGCGTATCAAATATAGAGGGAGCGATGAAAGATGAGACTGGATGAGGTTACGATAACCAAGGCGATAGCGGAGCGTTATTTCGATAAGCTTATGAATAACCTCGCCGTCACCCCAGCGGATCTCCATCCCACCGGTATCTTCTTTGGTAATGAGCCCATTTTCGTAACAGTCCATGGCCCATCCTATCACGCCAGCCGTAGAGATCGTGTCCAATCCCAAGGATGGAAGTCGAAACGGAGGGTATTTCCTCATGTCTTCGCCTTTGAACTTAATGATGCCGCCTGTCAAGGGCAAAATACGAGATATGGCCTTTAGGAGGGTCGTTTTGCCCGCCCCATTCGCCC
>NZ_JADEVE010000298.1 GCF_016125955.1 Acetomicrobium sp. S15 = DSM 107314
TCACTCATCACTCACTTCCACTTCCGCACTCACTTTCACATTCACTCTCACTTTTATATTTTCATCACGGGTTACTCCATGTAGTGGCCCCGCCAAGACGCATCGAGCATCATGGGTATAACTGATATAATATTGCTGCACGAGAGGGACAAACTGACTTTATTTTGGTACATGGCCTATGCCTTGGACGTAGAAGAAGAAACCATGCAAGAGATGTGGAGAAGCTCGGAGGCGAAGAAGATATGCCATTTTGGCGGAGAAGTTAGAAAAGAGGGGCGAGTTGAAAGGCAAGAAGATAGGCAAGATAGAAGCCAAACGCTCGACGTTGATAAAATTCCTCAAGCGCAAGTTCGGTCTCGCATCGCGTTAATCGAGCTTCAGCGCCGTCAATCTCAAATGGGCCTAAGTGCGAGAAAGAGAAAGGAGAACGCCGTTGTCAGATATAGTGTCAGGCATAGCGAAGGACGAAAACACAAAAAGCAAAGACGCGACCTCAAGGGTTTTGGTGCTGGATGTGGGGAATACGAACACCGTCATAGGAGTTTACAAGGGCGATGAACTGCTTGGGCACTGGAGGCTTATATCGGAGCGGCACACCGCAGACGAACTGGGCGTATACTTGACGAACCTCTTAAAGACGGTGAATGTTCACTTGAACTCCTTTGACGGGGCGATTCTCTCCAGCGTTGTGCCCTCCCTCGATATTCCATGGAGGGATGGGGTGAGGCGCTACCTTGGCTTGGAGTGCATGACGGTTTCGACGGATTTGGACTTGGGTATAGAGGTGCTCTACGGAGCGCCGAAAGAGGTTGGAGCAGACCGCTTGGTCAACGCGGTGGCCGGCGTGGCGCGTTACGGCTCTCCGCTCATCATCGTTGATTTCGGCACGGCCATCACTCTCGATTACGTGGGACTCGGAGGAAAATATATGGGAGGGGCGATAGCGCCTGGGCTCGAAGTGAGCATGGAGGCTCTCTTCGGTCGCACGGCCAAGTTGCCGCGCATAGCTTTGGATGCCCCGCCGCCCAGTGTCGTGGGGAAAAACACGGTGGATTCCATAAAATCGGGCATACTCTTTGGCTATGCGGGGTTGGTGGATGCGCTCGTGGAGCGCATTTGGGACGAGTTGGGAGAAGGGGCGAAAGTCATAGGGACAGGCGGCCACGCACATTTGATCGCCATGCATTCGAAGTATATGAAGTTGGTAGAGCCATGGCTCACTCTGGAGGGCTTAAAACTCATATACGAAAGGAACGCCCCAGGCATTAGCGCATCCTAAAGCGTCCGTAGTATCCAAAAGAAAGAGAAACACAAGCCTTCGGGCTTTTAGCGGCGTTATATCTCGCTCGAGCGCCATGACTGTGGGAAAACGCCCTTGTGCGCAATGGCGCGCGGCGCAGAATGCGGTAAAATATCGGCTATACGGGTGCAAAAGCTTGCCCAAGGTTTCTCGGCTTGCTTAGACAAGCTCTATAGCGTACAGGCCTTACAGCGTTTTTATAGCGCCCTTTGCTTCGCCGCGGATATGCGCTGTGCTTTTATGTATCATTTCACCTATAGCGTGTTCGCATCAAAAGTTACAGAGAGGGGTAATCGCGATGACACCTCACGATGAGGTTCAGCTCAACTCCGAAGCGCCGGAAGAGGAAATCTACAGACAGAGATTAGAAAAGCTCGAACGTCTGCGAAAAGAGGAAGGATATAACCCCTTCCGCGTAGAGCGCTGGACGAGAGAGCATCCTCTGTCTTATGTGGTGGAACACTATTCTCATCTCGCTCCCGACGAGCATGCCGACTCCTTTGTCGTCACGGCGGGCAGAATCATGACGATCAGGAGACACGGCAAGGCTTCCTTTGCCGATTTGGAGGACGAGACATCTCGTCTGCAGCTTTATTTCCAGTTAGATGCCCTCGGAGAGGCATCGTATGATTTTTTCAAGAAATGGGTTGACCCGGGAGACTTCGTAGGCATAAAGGGGCACCCTTTTAGGACGCGCAGGGGGGAGCTTTCCATACACGTCGTGGAATTTAAGCTCTTGTCTAAGACGTTGCGGCCGCTCCCCGAAAAGTGGCACGGCCTCAAAGACACGGAGATCCGCTACCGTCGGCGTTATCTCGACCTGCTGGCGAACCCCGAGGTGCGGGAGGTCTTCAGGAAGAGGGCACTCATAATCGAGGCCGTGCGCGAATGCATGAGGCGCCACGATACCGTCGAAGTGGAAACTCCTGTCCTTTCTCCTATAGCGGGAGGTGCGACTGCCAGGCCCTTCATAACCTATCACAACGCCCTCGGCATGAACCTATATCTGCGCATTGCCACAGAGCTTTACTTGAAGCGCCTGATAGTGGGCATGATGGGCCGGGTCTTCGAAATAGGCAAGAACTTTCGCAACGAGGGCGTGGACTCCATGCACAACCCCGAGTTCACGGCTATGGAAGTCTACTGGGCATATGCCGATTACAAAGACATGATGGACCTCACAGAGGAGATCGTTGTGGCTTGCGCCGACGCTGTGGGCGGCAGGCGCGTCGTCTATCAGGGGCAGGAGATAAACTTTGAGCCTCCCTTTAGGCGTGCCACCATGGCGGAGCTCGTAAAAGAGCACGCCGGCGTGGATTTTTCCCAGATCGAAAGCGACGAAGAGGCCCGCGAGATCGCCCGACGACTTGGGGTCGAGGTGGAGGCAGGCGAGAGCAAATACTCGATCCTCGCGGAGTTGTTCGAGGAGTTCGTGGAAGAAAAGCTCGTGCAGCCCACGTTCGTGTTCAAATATCCGGTAGAAGTGTCACCTTTGGCGAAAAGAGACCCGGAAGACCCGAATTTTACCAACCGCTTTGAACTCTTCATATGCGGCGCTGAGGTGGCAAACGCATATAGCGAGCTGAACGACCCCATCGACCAAAAAGAGCGTTTCCTCGAACAACAAAGAAAGCGCCAGGCGGGCGACGAGGAAGCCCACCCTTACGACGAGGATTTCGTGATGGCGCTGGAATACGGCATGCCCCCCACGGGCGGGCTCGGCATCGGAATAGACAGGCTCGTCATGTTTCTCACCGACTCGCGCTCTATTCGCGATGTCATGCTCTTCCCCACGATGCGGCCAAAAGGATAGCGGCAAATGGATAAAGCAGCAGCGGCAAGGCGCATAGAGGAGCTTAAAAGGGAAATAGCTCGCCACGATTATCTTTACTATGTGCTCGATTCGCCCGAAATAAGCGATGAAGAGTACGATGCGCTTATGCGTGAGCTGCGCGCGCTTGAAGAGGCCTATCCGGATCTGCGCACGCCCGATTCCCCCACGCAGCGCGTCGGGGGTATGCCCGTGGACGAGTTTGAGCATGTGGTTCACGAGGTGCCGATGCTGAGCTTGGACAACGTCTTCGATTTGGGCGAGCTCAAGTCCTTTTGCGACCGCGTAAGCCGCGCCTTGAAAGAGGAGGTCTCATACACTGCCGAGCTCAAAATAGACGGCGTCGCCGTTTCTCTCATTTACGAAGACGGCGTCTTCGTCCGCGGATCCACCAGAGGAGACGGAAGAGTGGGCGAGGATGTGACGGCCAACCTCCGCACCGTAAAAAGTATGCCGTTGCGCTTGATGAAGCCCGTTTCCGGGCGCTTGGAAGTGCGCGGCGAAGTTTACATGCAAAAGAAAGACTTCGCCGAACTGAACGCCCAGCGCGAGGAAGAGGGCGAACCGCTCTTTGCCAATCCGAGGAACGCCGCCGCCGGCAGCCTCAGGCAGCTCGATCCTTCGATAACGGCGAAAAGACACCTGCGCGTCTTCGTTTACCAGGCGGTGAACGCCGTACAGCGCGGCTTGAAATCTCAATACGAGGTGCTTCAGTGGCTCAAGGGTTTAGGTCTCCCCACCCAGGGCACAGAGAGGTTATGCGATAGCTTCGACGAGCTGACGAAATACATAGACGAGTGGAGGGAGAAACGCTTTGCTCTGCCCTACGTGACGGACGGCGTGGTGGTCAAAGTCGATGACCTGGCCAAACAGGAAATCCTGGGGACTACGGCCAAAGCCCCGCGCTGGGCGGTGGCTTTCAAATATCCGGCCGAGGAGAAGAGGACAAGGGTAAAGGATATCGAAATCTCCGTCGGCCGCACGGGGGCGTTGACGCCCGTTGCCATTCTCGAGCCTGTGCGGCTTTCGGGGACGATAGTCCAGCGCGCATCTCTCCACAACGAGGATGAGATACGCCGCAAAGATGTCAGAGTGGGCGATTATGTATGGGTGAGGAAGGCGGGGGAGATAATCCCTGAAGTTGTGCGCGTGGATAAAGAAGCTCGAAGGGAGGGATCGCCCCCCTTCGAGATGCCCAAAGAGTGCCCTGCGTGCGGCTCTTCGGTGGTGCGCCTTCCCGGTGAGGCCGCCCACCGCTGCCTCAATCGCTCATGCCCTGCGCAAATAAAGGAAGGTTTGAAACATTTCGCCTCACGGAGCGGCATGGACATCCAAGGTCTCGGTGAGAAGTTGATAGACCAGTTAGTGGAGAAGGGCTTCATCCGCGATATAGCCGACCTGTATACGCTTTCGGAAGAAGAGCTGGCTTCGTTGGAGCGAATGGGTAAGAAATCGGCGCAGAACCTGATTCGAGCGCTGGAGGCATCGAAAAACCGCCCGTTGGCCAATCTCATCTACGCCTTGGGCATACGCTACGTTGGCTCTCGCGTCGCCGAGCTTTTGGCCGAGAATTTCGGCAGCCTCGAGCGCCTTATGGAGGCCACCGAGGAGGAGATCTTGCAGATAGAGGGGATCGGCCCTCGGATAGCCTCTTCTGTGGTGAGTTTTTTTCGCGACGAAGCCAACAGAAGGACCATAGAGCGCCTCATCGCGCTCGGCGTTAAAACGCGCTTGGAACGCCCTGCGCTTGAAAAGGATGTGTGGCGGGGCTTGCGCTTCGTTTTTACCGGCGAACTTGAGCGCGCCACCAGGCTTGAGGCGGAAAACATCGTAAAAAGCCTCGGAGGGCAGGTCTCCTCTGACGTGAGCCGCAAGACTTCTTATGTGGTCGTCGGGAAAAACCCTGGGAGCAAATTGGAGCGCGCTGTTAATTTGGGCGTTAAAACTATAGATGAAGATTCGTTCTGGCGCATGGTTGAGGAAGCCAAGGAGGGATAAAAATGGCAGTATCTGAGGCGGATGTCCGCCGCGTCGCCCTTCTCGCCCGTCTGGAGGTCACAGACGAGGAGGCAAGATCGCTCACGGAGCACTTCGGCAAGATTTTGGAGCACTTTCATCGCCTTCAAGAGTTAGAATTGAGCGGGGTCGACCCCTTTTCCCTTGAGGGACCGGGCACGCCCTGGAGGGTTGACGAGGCTAAACCCTGGGATGGGCGTGACGAGATCTTGTCCGAGGCGCCACGGCGCGAGGGAGATTTCTTCGTCGTCCCGCGCATCGTAGAGGAGGAATGACGGATGGAATTGTGGCAACTCCCTGCCTGGAAGATAGCGGAGGAGGTGAGGCGCGGAAACCTCTCCGCATCGCAGGCGGTGGAATCGCACATCAGGCGCATGGAAAGCCTCGAGCCTTCGATTAACGCCATAATCACCCCTATGCCGGAGGAGGCCAGGAAGAGGGCATTAGCGATAGATGAGGCGCTGTCTAAAGGAGCTGACCTCCCTTTAGCCGGTGTGCCTGTCGCAGTAAAAGACCTCTTATGTACTAAGGGAGTCCGCACGACGTGCGGCAGCCGCGTCTTGGGAGAGTGGAAGCCCCCTTACTCCGCTACTGTCGTGCGCTACCTGGAGGAAAGTGGGGCAGTCGTGATAGGCAAAGCCAACATGGACGAATTTGCCATGGGAAGCTCAACGGAGCAATCGGCCTTCGGTGCCACATCTAACCCCTGGGACGTTTCGCGCGTCCCCGGCGGCAGCTCCGGCGGGAGCGCTGCGGCTGTCGCTGCCGGTTATGCTCCTATAGCGCTCGGAAGCGACACGGGCGGCTCGATCAGACAACCGGCTGCGCTCTGCGGCGTTTACGGCCTGAAGCCCACGTATGGCCTGGTGAGCCGCTGGGGCCTCATAGCGTACGCCTCGTCATTGGACCAGGTGGGACCGTTTTCGAGAGACCTTGCGGACTTAGCACTCGCCCTTGAGGTGATTTCCGCTTACGATCCGCTGGACTCCACGTGTGTGCCGGGGAGCCGTCCTCGCTATCGCGACGCCTTGAAGGCGCACGACCTAAAGGGGCAGCGCATAGGCTTTCTGAAAGGATATCAAGATTTCGATATGGATGACGAGGTAAAAGAAAAGTTCGCTTTGGCTTTGAGAATATGCCAAGAAGGCGGGGCCGAGATGGTGGAGGTCTCTTTGCCCGTCTCTACCGGATACGGCCTTCCCTGTTACTATATAGTTGCGCCTGCTGAGGCGAGCTCGAACCTCGCTCGCTATGACGGTGTCCAGTACGGCTTGAGCGAAGAAGGAAAGAGCATCCTCGAGCTTTACCTCAAAACCAGAGGTAAGGGCTTCGGGAACGAGGTGAAGCGGAGGATTTTGGTCGGGACTTATGTGTTGAGTTCGGGCTATTACGATGCCTACTACCTCGTGGCTCAAAAAGTCCGGCGCCTGATAGCAGACGAGTTCACTGCGGCCTTCTCGGCCGTCGATGCCTTGATTACGCCGACATCTCCAACGCTCGCTTTTAAAAAAGGAGAGAAACTCGACGATCCGATCCAGATGTATATGTCAGACTTATTCACATTGCCTGTAAACCTGGCAGGGCTACCGGCCATCTCGATGAACGTCGGTTACAGCAAAGCCGGGCTTCCCGTAGGGGTTCAGATTGTGGCTCCGAGATGGGGGGAGACGGAGATTTTGAAAGTGGCCTCCGTTTTGACCGATGCCGTCGGCTCGCCGAAGGTGGCCATGGGAGGTGAGGGTTGATGCCGCTTTCTTTTACGCCTGTCATAGGGCTTGAGATCCACGTGCAGCTTGCGACCGTTTCTAAGCTCTTTTGCAGCTGTTCTACAAATTACATCGGAGAGAAACCCAACACCAATGTCTGCCCTGTCTGCCTGGGTCTTCCGGGGACGCTTCCGGTCCTGAACGGGCGCGCCGTGGAGTTCGCCGCGAAGACCGCCCTTGCCTTGAATTGTCGTGTCCAAAACAGGACGCGCTTTCACAGGAAGAACTACTTTTATCCCGACCTCCCGAAGGCTTACCAGATAAGCCAGTATGACCTTCCGCTGGCGGTGGACGGCTATGTGGAGCTGACCGAGGCGGACGGGTCCAAGCGGAGGATCGGCATACAGCGCCTTCATCTGGAAGAGGACACCGGCAAGCTTGTTCACATAGCAAGCGACGGCCGCCTGAGCGGGGCGCTTTACTCCCTCGTCGATTACAACAGGGCCGGCATACCTCTGATGGAGATCGTTTCGGCTCCCGACATCACGTCTCCGGCTCAGGCGAAAGAATACGTGGCGCGGCTTCGCCAGCTCGTGCGGTATCTCGGCGTCTCCGACGGGGATATGGAATCCGGCTCGCTGAGGGTCGATGCCAATGTATCGGTCAAGGTTTCGGACGGCCGGTGGGGGAAGAAGTCGGAGATCAAGAATATGAACTCCCTGAGGGCCATAGAAAGGGCCTTGGAGTACGAAATCGAGCGCCAAAGCGGTATGTTGGCCAGGGGCGAGGAAGTGGAGCAGGAGACGCGCCATTGGGATGATGCCGCCGGCGTGACTCGTTCGAGCCGCAGCAAGGAAGAGGCTCACGATTATAGATATTTCCCAGAGCCAGACCTTTTGCCCCTCGTATTGGAGGAGGGGTTTTTAGAAGAGACCGCCGAAGCGATGCCCGAGCTGCCGTGGGAAGTGTTCAGGCGCTTCGAAGAAGTCTACGGAATCGAGCCCGAAGACGCGGCGCTACTTTCGGAGCGTCGCGATGTGGCGGCATATTTCGAAGCCTGCGTGATGGCTGGGGCATCTCCGGATAAGGCAGCCAACTGGATTAAGACGGAACTCTTTCGCGTCATGAACGAGCGCAAGTGTTCGGCCGACGACTTTCCCGTGAGGCCAGAGGTGCTGACCGAGCTCCTCAGAAAAGTGGAACAGGGAGAGCTGTCCGCCACGGCGGCCAAGGACGTTTTTGGCCTTATGGCAGACCGGTCCTTGAGGCTCGACGAGGCGATAGAGGCCGCGGGAGTGTTCGTGGGCAAGGTGTCAGGCGGTACCCTAAAAGATATAATAGATACGGTATTGCGCGAGAACGCGGAAGTGGTCGAAGATATCAAGTCTGGCCGCGACAAGAAAGGCAAAAAGGTGAAATTCCTGCAGGGATTGGTCATGCGCCACACCAAGGGGCAGGCGGATCCGCAGGAGGTTTCAGAGCTCTTAGAGGAATCGCTTAAGAATTGAGAGGATCGCACAATTCGGAGGGGGTATGGCTATGGGGACACGCAGGCCCGAAGGGATCAGGGTTGTAGCTCTGGCTGGACACGGGGGATCAGGAAAAACTGCGCTGACAGAGGCGTTGCTCTTCGATACGGGTGCCATCTCGCGCATGGGGCGCACAGAAGATGGAAATACCGTGACGGACTTTGATCCAGAAGAGAAGAAGCGCCAGATATCCATAAATGCCTCTGTGGCTACGCTTTACCACGAAGACAAGACGATATTCATCCTCGACACGCCCGGCTATGCCGATTTCGTTGGAGATTTGAGATCGAGCATGCGCGCCTGCGATGCGGCTGTAGTGCTCGTGAGCGCCGTCGACGGCGTTGAGGTGCAGACCGAAAGGGCATGGAGCTTCACCGAGGACTTCGGCATAGCGACTGTCTTTTATGTCAGCAAGATGGACAGGGATAACGCCTCGTTTGATAGGACATTGGGCGAGATCCGCCAATACTTAAGCGACAAGGTTGTGCCTTTATATTTACCGATAGGCTCGGAGAAGAACTTCAAAGGCCTGGTGGACGTCCTCGCGAACAAGGCTTACTTATATGCCGGAGACGGAAGCAAAGGATTCGAGGAAGCCGTTGTTCCTCAAGATATGGCCGACGAAGTTTCAAAAGCACGGGAAGAGGCGATCGAGCGCATTGTGGAGGCCGACGACGAACTGATGATGCGCTACCTCGAAGGGGACAGCATCTCCAAAGAAGAGCTGCTTCCCGTCCTGCGCAAGGCCGTTAGGGAGCGGAAGCTCTTTCCGGCGTTGCCGGGCGCTGCTCCTGCCAATGTCGGCGTCATGCAGCTTCTCGATGTGATTTCGGACATACTCCCCTCTCCTCTGGAGGTGCCCCCCCGCAAAGGAATAAAGGGAGAGGCAGAGGTGGACGTGCCCCCGGATCCGAACGGACCTTTTATGGCCCTCTGCTTCAAGGTTATGGTGGATCCCTACGTGGGCAAACTTTCCTTCATTCGTGTCTTTTCGGGCAGGCATTCCAGCGACAAGGGGCTATTCAACGTCAATAAAGAGACGGAAGAGCGAGTGAGCGGCTATCGCCTGATGCGCGGCAAGGATGGAGAAGAGGTTAAGGAGATCACGACGGGTGATGTAGTTGCTGTGCCGAAGCTCTCGAGCGTAGCCGTGGGAGATACGCTCGCCGAGCGCGGTTGCGACGTGCGCTTTCCGCCGATCCGGTTCCCGGAGCCGGTCTACAGCATCGCCGTCGTGCCCAAGAGCAGGGCGGATGAGGACAAACTCTCTAACGCCATTCATAAAATCTTGGAGGAAGACCCGACCCTTCGCTTCGAGAAGAACGCCGAGACGGGCGATAACCTGCTTTCGGGCATGGGGGATCTCCATCTGGACATCGTCTTATCCAGGATCAGGGAGCGCTACGGCGTGGATCTGGAGACGCGCCTGCCGCGCGTGCCCTACAAAGAGACGATAAAGCGGACTGCCAAAGCGCAGGGGAGATACAAGAAGCAAACCGGCGGCCGCGGCCAGTATGGCGACGTGTGGATAGAGTTTGAACCCCTCGAGCGAGGAGCCGGCTTTCAGTTCGAAGACAGGATAGTGGGCGGCGCCGTGCCCAAATCGTATATACCCGCCGTGGAGAAGGGTTTGAGAGAGGCGATACAGAAGGGCGTCTTGGCAGGTTACCCCGCCGTCGACTTCAAGGCCAAGCTCTACGATGGTTCGTATCACGAGGTGGACTCTTCAGAATTGGCATTTAAGATAGCGGCTTCTCTCTCCTTCAAAAAGGGCTTTTCCGAGGCGTCTCCGACGCTGCTTGAGCCGATAATGGATGTCGAAATCGTCGTCCCTGAAGATTACCTCGGCGATGTCATGGGAGATCTCAACGGCCGCAGGGGTAGGATCATGGGCATAGAGGGCCGCGGCAGACTGCAGGTGGTCAAGGCTCAAGTGCCGCTTGCCGAGATGTTCCGCTACGCCATAACCTTGCGCTCTATGACCTCAGGAAGGGGGAGTTTTTCTATGTCCTTCTCCCATTACGAGGAAGTGCCGCAGGAAATCGCGAAGAGGATCATAGCCCAAGCTCAGGCGGAAGAGGGGGAAGAGGAGTAAAGGGATCATACCTATGTTAAAATAATTACAAATATTATGTGCTGCGGGTGGGATAAAGATGCATGCAATCCTTGAGAAAAGGTTGATTGCGCCGAACGAATATGACATGTGGGTGGAGGCCCCTAAGGTTGCCTCTCATGCCAGGCCGGGGCAGTTCGTCGTCGTGAGGCCGACGTCTAAGGGTGAGCGGATTCCACTCACCATAGCCGATTACGATTTGAAGAGAGGCAGCATACGCTTCATATTTCAAGCCGTCGGCAAGACCACCCATCAAATGGCGCGCTTTGAGGTGGGCGACTCCTTGTCTGATGTCTTGGGCCCCTTGGGCAGGCCGAGCGAGATTAAAAAGTGGGGCACGGTTATGCTGGTCGGCGGGGGCGTCGGCATAGCGGCTTTGTTCCCCATCCTGAGGGAACTCAAGCGCGTAGGCAACTACACCATTACCGTGCTCGGCGGCAGGAGCTCGGAATTGGTCATCATGAAAGACGAATGCAGGAGATATTCCGACAAGCTGATAATAACGACGGACGACGGCTCTGAGGGGATAAAAGGCGTCGTTACGGAGGGCATGAGAGTCGCTTCCGAAGGTAGGAAAATAGACCAGGCTTGGGCGATAGGGCCCACCATAATGATGAAGTTCGCCTCCCTCGCCGCCAAGGAGATGGGCATTCCGATATGGGTATCGCTTAACCCTATCATGGTGGATGGCACTGGCATGTGCGGCGGTTGCCGAGTGGAAGTGGGAGGAGAAGTGCGATTTGCCTGCGTAGATGGCCCCGAATTCGACGGCTGGGCAGTGAACTGGGACGTCCTCATGAGGCGGCTTCAACAGTACAAGGAGGAGGAAAAGCTCTCCTTGGAGCAATACATGGCGGAGGTGGAAAGCGTCGTATGAGCCCGAAGGTTAGGCAAAAGAAAGTACCCATCGCTGAGCAAAAGCCGGAGGAGCGGATTCGCAACTTCAATGAAGTCTGCTTGGGCTATACGATGGAGGAAGCGATAGAAGAAGGGATGCGCTGCCTGCAGTGCAAGAATGCCCCTTGTGTGGCTGGTTGCCCTGTGACCATCGACATTCCGGGTTTTATAAAGGCTTTGAGAGAAGGCAACATCGACGAATCGTGGAAGATCTTGAGCAGCGCGACGAATTTGCCGGCCGTCTGCGGCAGGGTTTGTCCTCAGGAAACGCAGTGCGAGGGCGTATGCACCTTGGGAAGAGGGAAGGATTTTGAGCCCGTAGCCATAGGGAAACTCGAGCGTTTCGTGGCGGATTGGAAAGCAGGCAGTGGCGTGCAATCAGCGCCCGTCGTACATCGAGGTGAGCCAAAAGGAAAAGTAGCGATCGTAGGCTCGGGGCCGGCAGGTTTGACCGCAGCAGGTGACCTCGCCAAGATGGGCTATCGCGTCAAGATATACGAAGCTCTTCACGAGCCCGGAGGCGTCCTTATGTATGGAATACCTGAATTTCGTCTTCCAAAGGCGATCGTCCGGAGGGAAATAGAGAACATAAAGCTGCTCGGTGTAGAGGTCGAGGTCGACACGGCCGTAGGCAGAAGCATAACGGTAGAGGAGTTGCGCGGCGAATACGATGCCATCTTCATCGGCACCGGGGCCGGCACGCCGCGCTTCATCGGCATCCCCGGCACCACACTGAACGGCGTCTATTCGGCGAGCGAATTTTTGACCCGCGTTAATCTCATGCACGCCTATCGCTTTCCGGAATACGACACGCCCATAAAGAAGTTGAAGAACGTCGTGGTGGTGGGCGGCGGCAACGTGGCCATGGACGCCGCGAGGTCAGCTCTGCGCCTCGGGGCCGAACACGTTACGGTGGCTTACAGGCGGACGCAGGCCGAGATGCCGGCCAGGGTGGAGGAGTACCATCACGCTGTAGAAGAGGGGATCGAGTTCTGCTGGCTTACCAATCCGGTGGAGTATGTGGGCGACGAGCGCGGTTGGGTGAAAGCTGTAAATTGCATACGGATGGAGTTGGGCGAGCCGGACGAGTCCGGGCGCAGACGTCCGATTCCCGTCCCAGGGAGCGAATTTCTGCTTGAGGCGGACGGTGCCATAGAGGCCATAGGCCAGGGCTCCAATAAGGTTCTCCTCGATGCCTTTCCAGAGTTGAAGCTGAATAAGCACGGTTACATAGTGGCTGACCCGGAGACCGGCGCTACCTCAGTTGAGGGCGTATTTGCCGGCGGCGATATCGTAACAGGGGCAGCCACCGTCATTTTGGCTATGGGTGCGGGCAAAAACGCCGCCAAGGCGATAGATGAGTACATTAGCACCAAGAGGTTAAAGGCGGCATCGCGCTGATCACCTTGCGAGGCGCAGAAGGGGGGCAAAAAATGCTGGTTACGCTCGCTTTGAGAGGAATGCAGTTTCACGCTTTTCACGGTTGCCTTGAGGTGGAAAGGGAGTTGGGACAGATCTTTTCCATAAATGTTGGTATGGACTACGAGCTATCTCCGGAAGAGGCCGACAACCCGGAGGCAGTCCCTTCTTACCAGGAGGTCTTCGAGCGGGTTCAGCACGTGGTGATGGGCAGAAAGTTTCGCACCCTCGAGGCCTTGGGATGGGGCATAGGAAAGGCTATCCTCGAGGCCTATCCCTTCGTCGAAGATGTCTATGTGGATGTGAGCAGCAACCAGCTCTTCGTGCCGGGTTTGATCGACTCCAAGGTCGTCACCGTCAGCCTCGACAGGGAAGAGTTAGAAGGGTGAGACCCTTGAGCGAGCTTATGGCTGTCGCTTTAGGTGGTGCATTGCGCGAAGACGACGTGAGCAGAAAGAACCTCGAACGCCTCGAGCCGCAGCTTAGGCGTGCCGATGAATGGCTTAGGTCCGGCTCCGAGAGAGACGAAGAGGGCTTTGGATGGCTCAAACTTCCCTATCAGGATATAATGCAGGTGCTCGAAGTCTCTCACTGGCTTTCGCGGTTCGATGCGCTTGTTCAGATCGGCATAGGCGGATCTGCCTTGGGCAACAGGATGCTCCATGGGGCTCTCCTGCCGCCATACTATAACGAATTTTCCAGAGAGGAACGCCATGGTCCTCGTTTCTACTTGATGGAAAATCTGGATTCACGAAACGTCCTCGCCATATGGGAGCTTATCGATCCATCCAAAACGGCATTTGTGGTGGTGAGCAAGTCGGGGCAGACCACCGAAACCGCGGTGCAATTTCTTTGGGCATGGCAGAAGATGACAGACCTCTTCGGTGAGTCGGCAAAAGATCACTTCGTTGTGGTGACCGATCCTCAGTCGGGGATTTTGAGGCGATTTGCCGATGAGGTGGGGTGCAGGAGCCTTTCCATCCCTCAGGGCGTAGGGGGGCGCTATTCCGTGCTCTCTCCCGTCGGATTGCTCTCCGCTGCGACGCTCGACATAGAGGTGGAGTCCCTCTTAAAGGGGGCTCAAGAGATGGACCTAAGGCTATCTACTGCGAACTCTCTCTTCGAAAACCCGGCGTGGCTTTTGGCCGGCCTCTACTACCTGCACTCGACGAGAGGGCGCAATATGACTGTCCTTATGCCATATGCCGATGCGCTGAAAGACTTTACCGAGTGGTTCGCTCAGCTTTGGGCTGAAAGCCTCGGCAAGGGCGGCAGGGGATCAACTCCGATCCGTGCCCTTGGAGCTGTAGATCAGCACTCACAACTCCAACTCTATTCCGAAGGCCCAGATGATAAGCTGTTTACGCTCCTCGAAGTCAGAGAGACGCTGGGCGACCTATCGATCCCTTTCGGCTGCGAAGAAAAGAGCCTCAAGGATTTTTCTTACCTAAAAGGTCAGAAGTTAGGCGACATCTTGAACGAAGAGGCCAAGGCAACAGCTGCGGCCTTGGTCAAGGCCGGTCGCCCGGTTATATGGATGGAGCTGCCGCGGCTGGAGGAGCACAACCTCGGCGCGCTAATTTTTTTATGGGAATACGTGACCGCTCTGTGCGGTGCGCTCTACGGGGTAAATCCCTTCGATCAACCCGGCGTGGAGCAGAGCAAGCGATATGCCTACGGGTTGTTGGGGCGCAAGGGATTTGAGGACGAAGCGAAGGACGTGTCGGAATACTTCAGCCTGATAGAGTCATTCAGGCTTGTGGTTTAGCCCGCTTCTTTTCCAAATGGCCTTTAGGGCGCCGAGTGCGTTGCCCTTTATGGAGACGCGGGACCTTTCTTCCAGTTCTTTGACGAGTTGTTTTATCAAAGCACGGCGATTTCCTTTGGCGAAAGGACAGCTGAATTGTATGACAGGCAGGTTTAGCCTCCTTGTCTCCAACTCTATAGACCGCTCCTCCAGATAGATGAGTGGTCTGATGGCCCAGAGTCGCGAGCGACTCATCCAGATCTTGGGATAAAGGGGCGCGAATCGGCCCGCGAAGAAGAGGTTCAAGAGGGCCGTTTCGAGCGCGTCATCGAGGTGATGGCCGAGCGCAAGCGCTTGGCTTTCCTCTTTTTGGGCCATGCTGCACAGGATGCCGCGCCTCATGTTGGCGCAAAAACTGCAGGGGGAATCCTCACCCCGGGAACGCATTATAGAGTAAATCGGATATCTGGTGATGCGCAGCGGCACGTCGAGGGCGCGGCAAAATTCCTCCATAGGGGAAAGATCGAGCTCTCCCCCTGTGGGATCGAGCGTGCAGGCCTTCAGGGCGAAAGGTTTTGGAGCTACGCGGCGCAACCTCGCTAAGGCCGCGAGGAGGAGCAGGCTGTCTTTGCCTCCCGAAAGTGCCACGCATATGGTATCCGAAGGCCTTATCATGGCGAAGTCCGCGACCGCCTCTCCTACCTTTCGCTTCGTGCCGTTTGAAAGCGACGTGAATGTGTTCGCCTTGTTCAAAAATGATACCCCCTTGACGATTGCGGCTATCCTTCGCTGCTATAATCATGATATCTCATGTTTTTGCGAGTATCGCCTGCTCGCTCCTTAGGGAGGTGTTTTAAAAGTTGCAGACTATTCGGGTCGTGCTGGTCGATGACCATCGCCTCTTCCGTGATGGCCTCAGGAGATTGCTGGAACTGGAGCCGGACGTAGAAGTGATCGGCGAGGCCAAGGACGGCAAGGAGGCCGTGCAGGTGATCGCCGAGAAGAAGCCCGATGTCGTGCTGCTCGACATAAGTATGCCAAAGGGAGACGGTGTGCAGGTGATAAGGCAGGTCAAAAACGACTCGCTTCCCGTGCGCTTTTTGGCTATCACGGCCTATGACGACGAGGAATCCCTTTCGGCGCTCTCGTCAGCCGGCGTGCACGGGTATCTGCTTAAGGAGTCCGGCTATTTGGAGCTGATTTCCGCCCTCAGGTCGGTGGCCAGAGGGGAGCCCTATGTAGATCCGAAGGTGGCGGGGAGGCTGCTGACTTCGTTTCACGAAGGCAACGGCGATGAGCCGCTATGCAGCCTCACGCCAAGAGAAAGGGAAACTTTTTACTGGCTTTCACAAGGGTTGAAGAACGAAGAGATAGCATTAAGGATGGTCGTCTCTGAAAAAACCGTAAAAAACCATGTAAGCCGTATTCTCAAAAAACTAGGCCTGCGCGACAGAACACAAGCCGCCATCATGGCCTGGCGTTTGGGCCTGGCGCAGAAGAGTCGGCAGAAGAATGGCCGCGCTTAGGCTACCGCGTCATGAAGTCGATGCAGCGTTTGAGCCCGACAAAATGCCGAGAACGCTGGCGAGCCATGAGGCTTGCTGATTCAACTGCGCCAGCGTGTTTTCCATCTGGCTAAACCGCTCGTATAACCCTCTCTGGCGAATGGAGAGGCGCTCTTCGAAATCGGCTATCCTTTTGTCGATCGCCTCGATTTGGTTTTGTAGGTGTTGAACTTGGCTTGGTACGCGCCCCCTCAGTGCCGTGCTTCCTCCTATGGCGACGGGAACGGCATCGACCATATTGGCGAGATAACTTTCGAACTTATTCACGACGCCGTTTACCAGGCCCGCTACGCCTTGAGGGTCTTCCGTCATCGCCGCCATGAATTTATCGGTGTCGAATTCGAGCTTGCCGCTCTTGCCGTAGTCGATTGACTCCGTTGTTATGCCGATTTGAGAGAGCTGAGAGAAACCGTCTAACGACAAGGGATCGGCTACAATTTGGCGAAGGTAAGACTTCGCCTGCCATAGGATGGGATCTCCGCGCAGGAGTCCCCTCTGGGCCTCGAGCTCAGACTCCGGCTCCTCGACCTTTTTCTCTTGCAGCCGCACGTTGATCCAATCCATGGTGTCGTTGTAGGCCGCTACGAAGCTTTGAATGGATTCCACTGCTTTTTGGGCGTCTAAGACTATATCCGCTCTTACTTTCCCTACCCCGTTTATTTTGAGCGTAAGCCCTTGGATTAAATCTGAGATTTCGTTGCTCGGGCGCGTAACGCTTACGCCATCGATAACCAGTTTAGCGTCTTGTGCTGCTATGTGGTGCTCCGGATCATCCAGATCCAGTCCTAAGTTATCGAGCACCACTTGAGGGCCCTCTAACGAGAAAGCAGCTTCTGTGCCGGTTTGCGTGCTTTCGATTACGAGGCGGTTGTCGAAGACGCGCGCCTGAACAGGGAGCGCTTCACCCGTCGTTTCGTCTACGGCTTTGTTTATGCGTGCCGCTACATCAGAAAGGGTATCTGTGGGGTGAAGGTCGATCTTGGCCCGCTGGTCATCTACTTTTATGTAAAAATAGGAGTCCGTCGTGATTCCCGCGTTTTTGAGTATCCCGGAGAGGGAGTTGCTGATGCGCATCTCTGCTGTGGCCTTTTGTAATACCTCGATTTCATAGCTGTTTATTTCTGCCTCGGGCGTGGCGGTAATCGCAAGCACTGATGAAGGATCTGTAGTAGATGAAAGAGAGGAAAGCTCGGCCTGCTTGGCGGTGAACGTGCTCGATAGCTTCAAGGGAGAAATAGAGCTGCGCAGCGCCTTTAGATAGGCGGAAAATTCGTTATAAAGCCCAACCTTCAGTTCGAGCTTATCCTTTTCGGCCTGCCAAAGCTCTTCGGGCTTCCTGGCCGCTTCCATCATCTTGTCGATCATTTGCCCCCAGTCTATACCGGAGGTGAGGCCCGTCACCTGAAACAGCGGTGCTGTATAATCAGCCATAGGATGACCTCCATAAAATACAAGTTGTCATATTGTTTTCGGATGTTTTTTGCCTTCGCTGAAGTGGCGGGGCGCGAGCGATTCTGTAAAGGTTCCCGTGATAGAATAAACCGGTGGAGGTGGGTGTGCCTTTGGAGGAGCGCATAAGGGAAGATATGGAAGCCTCTATAGCGTTAAAACGAAAGGCGATGCGAGACCTAAAACCCGTGGCGGAAGCAGCGCGCTTGCTGATAGAGGCACTTTCGTCGGGCAAACGGGCCTTTTTTTGCGGCAACGGCGGCTCGGCCGCCGATGCGCAGCACCTGGCGGCCGAGCTATTGGGGAAATTTCGCAAGGTGCGCCCTTCGCTCCCGGCCCTTGCCCTCCATACGAACACCAGCGCTGTGACCGCCATCGCCAACGATTTCTCTTACGACGAGGTGTTCGTGCGACAGCTTGAAGGGCTCGCTGGGCCTGGAGACGCCCTGATCGGCATTTCGACGAGCGGATGCAGCGCGAATGTCGTCAATGCGGTGCGCTGGGGCGCGGAACACGGCATGGTAACCATAGGCTTGACCGGCGAGGGAGGGGGCGAGATGAAGCCCTATTGCAGGGTGTTGCTCGAGGCTCCATCGCGCGATACGCCGCGCATCCAGGAGCTCCATATTACTTGGGGACACATCATTTGCGCCCTGGTCGAGGAGAGGTTATTTCCGTGAGTGGACCTTTGGCCGTAATATTAGCCGGCGGCGAGGGTAAACGGTTGCGCCCCGTCGTTTCGGATGTGCCCAAACCGCTTGCCCCCATAGCCGGCAGGCCTTTCGTCCACTGGTTGCTGGATCTCCTTTCGTTTAGGGGCATAAGAAAGGCGCTTTTCCTTTTGGGGTATAAGGCCTCCGATATAATCTCGAGCTGTGGCGACGGCGGCAGGTGGGGGATCGAAATATTTTACAGCGTAGAGGAAGAGCCTCTCGACAAGGGCGGAGCGCTCCGCAATGCCATTTCGCTTTTAGATGCCGAGGATTTTTTGCTCATGAACGGGGATACTCTTTTGGATGTGGATTATTGCAGGCTTTTGTCGTTTCACTGCCGTATGGGTGCCGCGATCACCTTTGCTGTCAGGTCGTGGAGAGACCTTTCCCGCGTGGATCCGCTCGACGTCGACGAGGGAGGAAGGGTAAAAGCCTTCGGCGACAAAAATCTGATGCCCAGGGATGACGGGTCCTGGCTCGTAAACGGCGGGGTTTACGGGGTGAAGCGCGCTGTTGTAGAAAAGATCCCCTTGCGCAGGATCTCTTGGGAAGGGGAGGTAATACCTGCCCTTTTGTCGCAAGGGGAACCTTTATGCGCCCTTGAGGTGGGCGGTTTTTTTATAGACATAGGCGTGCCGGAAGATTATGCGAGGGCACAGCGGGAAATTCCTGCCTTTGTGGCATCTTTGAAATCCGCATCATAGAACCTCGCCGGTGTGGCGTGCGCGAAGATGCCGCTTTGTGCGCAAAAGGGGGAGTAAACTCATGCGCGTGTTGATCGATGATACGGAGTGGGAGAACCTGGAAGGGGAGCTCTTAGAGGAGGAGAGAAGAGGTTTATTGGAGCGCGCGAGAAAGGAGGCTGCCAAGGACAGACGTTTCATCCGAGACATATTGGTGGACGGCAAACCGCTTCAGGAAGAAGCGTTTCTTTCTATGAAGGGAGGACTGGAGGTAAAATTCGTGACCATCTCCGTCAAGGAGCTGGTGACGGAATCTCTGGAGGAAACCCAGCGCTACATGCCGGCGTTGCTCGACGGGATCAACTTGGTAGCCGATCGCCTGGAAGAGAAATACGACAAGGATGCCCTCACTTTGTTACAACAGATAACCGAAGGGATAGGGTGGGTAGTGAAAGTGCTTCACAACAGCCTGCTCTTGTTGGGCATAACCGATGCTGACTTAGGAGACGGCGAGTTGGGCACGACGCGCGAGCGCCTGTTGCAGGTGCTTGAGGGAGCGCTGAGCCCCTTGGAGGAAGGCAAATTCTTCGAGCTGGCTTATCGTCTGAGGGAAGAAGTTGAGCCCGCGCTGAGCGACTTGAGGCGGTATGTCGACGAGTTGTTGGCTATGGCTTCGGGAGAAGTGCAATAAAGCCGTGAGGAAAGCGATCTTCCTGGATAGGGACGGGACGCTCATCGAGACCGTTCCATACCTTTCGCGCCTTTCTCAAATAAAGCTGCTCAACGGTGTGCCCGAGGCGCTGTCGTTGTTGAAGGGGAAAGGTTACAGCCTGGTGGTCGTTACGAATCAAAGCGGCGTCGCACGGGGGTTTTTCGATGTGAATTTCGTCTTGGAGAGTCACAGGCGGATCCAGCTTCTCTTAGAAGAGGCGGGCGTAGCCGTGGATGCCTTTTACTTTTGCCCTCATCATCCCACTGAGGGGGACCCACCTTATAAGGTAGATTGCGACTGCCGAAAACCCAAGCCTGGCCTCCTGCTGCGCGCAGCCGGCGAGTTGGGCCTTGAGCTTGCCGGCTCTTGGGTGGTGGGAGACGACCTGCCCGACCTCATGATGGCCCGCAACCTTGGATTGTATTTTGCGCTGGTAAGAAGCGGCTACGGAAGGACGCTGGAAGAGGGTGGCCTTTTACCCCCCTTGAGAGAAGGGGAATGGGTGGTAGACGACCTCCTGGCGGCGGCTCATTTGATAGCGAATAAATCCTCAGGTTAAAAACCATGCCGACGATTTCTTTATCTCTGCGCAAGGGTTTAGCGATATTTATAGGCTTGGCCGTGATAACGGCCTTAATAGTGCTCTTTTTTACCGTAGATGCCGACACGTGGAATTCGCTTTACTCCATGAATAAGCGGTTTTTCTTGCTCGCTTTTTCGGCGGCGGCTTTATCGTGGTTCTTTGAGGCCTTGCGCTTTAAGGTTCTGGTGGAAGCCGCAGGCGAGCGCATTTCCTTTAAGTTGGGGCTTTATCTCACATTTCTCAACTACTTCGGTTCGGCGATAACCCCAATGCAGAGCGGCGGAGGGCCTTTTCAGGTTTATGTGCTCTATAAAAACGGCGTAAACGTGGGCAAAGGCGTAGCCGTAACCCTGACGAAGACGCTCATGGTGCTTTTTTTATTAGGAGTGATGGTTATCGTCGCGCTCTTTCTGCAACCTCAGATTTTGGCCGGGCAGACCCTGATCGAGGGCTTGTTCGGCTATGTTACCGTAGTAGTCCTTGGGATTTGGTTTGTGACCGCGCTGAGCTTGCTGCGGCCCAAGCTCATGAAGCGCTTAATAGGTGGGTTAACGGTTTGGCTGAAGGAGATCGGGATCATAAAAGACGCTTTGGCCTTCAAGGTGATACGCTTTGTCAATCGAGAGATAGATAACTATTGTGAGAACTTTCGGGCATTATTTTCGTCTGGCTTAAAGAAATGTATGATAGCCCTCGCTCTCACCTCTTTGCAGCTCTTTTGTTCGTTTCTCGTTTTGCCCCTTTTGGTTTGGTCGATGGACCTGTCTGCGGATTTGATGGGGGTGATGATGCTTCAGGCGGTCTTCACCTTTGTCCTTTACTTTGTGCCGACTCCTGGAGCCAGCGGTGTGGCCGAAGGCGGGGCAACGGCCATTTTCAAGCTCTTGGTGCCCTGGAACATGGCCGGCGTGACGGCTTTGCTGTGGCGCGTGTTCACGGCCTATATTCCGGTGTTTTTAGGAGCGTTAGTAGCCATATACTTTTTAGACAAGGGGGTCAATGGCGAAATTGAGAGGCCTTACGAGGGGTAGGCGCTCAAGCGAAATCCGGGCATGGGCCTTTAAGATGAGGGGCGGCATATGGACGGCGCTGTTTTGCGCTATCCTCTTTTTGGCCGAGGTCAATCTTTCTGCTCTGCCTGCCATGCTGGTTCTGGTGGCGGCCGGTCAAGCGTTGCGCTTTTGGGCGGCCGGTTGCATAAAGCGCTATCGCGGGGAGGAAGCCAAAGCGGAAATCCTGGTAACCTGGGGTCCCTATGCCGTCGTTCGAAATCCCCTCTATTTGGGCAACGGCCTAATAGGATTGGGTTGGAGCCTGTTGGCCGGTCCGCGGGCTATCGCGTTATTTGTGACGTCTTACCTAATTCTGTATGTCTTTCTCATCATCCCTCATGAAGAGACCATCCTCGAGCGATGTTTCCGCGAGGAGTTTCACCGTTACAAGGAGCGCGTGGGTAGGCTCATTCCAAAGATACCTTTTGAGTTAAGCGAAATTGCCGGTCCGTTTCAATGGAGTGTCCTTTGGGAGAGCGAGCGGCACTCGCTTCTTGTCACGATATTGGGCACATCGCTTCTGTTGTCCAGGGGGTGGTGGTGATGGCTCTCCTTTGGCGATATGCTACAGGAAAGGAAACGGTTTACAGGGCAACGCTGTCCGCGCCGCTCGGCCTTTGGGAGGCTCTTTGGTGCGATAGGGGATTGTTGATGATGTATAGCAGGCTTCATGGGGAAGAGATCGAGAAAGAGTGCGCGTTGCCCGCTTGGCTTGCTCGCGCTTGGGAATCCTATTGGAACGGTGAGGCCTTCGAGGTGCCGCTCTGCGCCGTGCCTCCCCTTTCGGAGTTTGCTCGCAGCGTTTATGAAGTCGTGGCTCAGATTCCCTTTGGTTGTGTGTTATCCTACGGCCGTGTCGCGGCGTCGATCGGAAGGCCCAATGCAGCCAGAGCCGTCGGAAGCGTCATGCGCCGCAACAGATGGTCCCTCTTTGTGCCGTGTCATCGCGTGATCGGCGCCGATGGCTCGCTCAAAGGGTACGGCGGTAAAGAAGGTTTGGCACTGAAGGCGGCCTTGCTCCGATTCGAAGGCGCTAAGACAGAGCACCCTTGAGCAACCTTTCCCAGTTGCCGTGCAAGACAGCCTCGGCTTCTGCCTTCGAGTAGCCGGCTTCGAGTAAGCCCCTTTCGAGGGAGGAGACTTCCTCCAGCGGAAGCGTGCCGCGGCTATTTTCGCGGTAGTCTATATCGAGTCCGAGTGCCACGTATTCTATACCTACAAGGTCAGCTGCGTAACTGATGTGCCTTATGAGGTCTTCTGCGGAGGCCTCGCCGTTTTCTTTTAGAAACTTCTTTACTGTGCTCAACCCTATCAGCCCGTTTCTTTCGGCCACGGCCTTCAGTTGATCGTCGGTGAAATTTCGCCTGTGGCGGCAGAGAGCATATACGTTGCCATGACTTATCAGGACGGTCCTCTCGAAACCTTCGACGATGTCCCAAAAACTTTTAGGGGATGCATGGGCCGCATCCACGACAATGCCCAGCTCTTCCATTATTTTTAAGGCTTTTTTGCCGAGCGTAGTTACGCCGTAATCTTTGTCCGAGCCGCAGCCCGAGGCGAGCGTGTTGTCGTCGTTCCACGTGAGAGATGCCATGCGGACGCCGTAATGGTGCAGCATGTATAACAAGTCCACATTGGTCCCGATGCCGTCTAACCCCTCCACACTCAAGAATAGAGGGAAGCGACCCTCCAGCATGTTCCTCTGGTAGTCGTCGTAGCGCGCGACGAGAGCGATCTCTCGGCTTTCCTTGAGTTCTGCAGCCAAGATGCCGAGGTATTGCATTAATCTTTCCAAGGCGGAAGAGCTGTCGGTGCGGAACGCACTTTCGATCCAAACGCTCAATATCGCGGCGCCAATCGTAGAGCTCAATAGTTTCGGGATGAACCTCGAAGCCAAAACCTTCCTCTCGCCTTGCTCTCGCAGGGGGAGCACTTCGTTGAGCATGTCTGAGTGGCCGTCGAATATGTAGCCTTTGTTTGTCACGGGCAATCATCTCCTTCCTTCGCCGACGCGGTTGCTGCCGGCTCCTTCAGGCTCAAGTCGGATAGTTCAACCACCATCCCGTCGCTGGCCGCGATTACGCTCGTTCTGGCCGTGGAAAGCCGGCCTTCTAATGCCCTTGGGTCGGCCTCGGATAGCCCCCTTCCCAGGTGCGTGAGTATCAGCATGCGTGGGTGAAGTTCGTCGAGGAGGCGCTCGACGTCGCAGATCGAGAGGTGGTCTATCCCAGGCCTCGGCTTTTCGAACGTAACGTTGACCACCAAGAGCTCGCACTCGCGGAAGCGATGTGCCAAACTTTCGTGCATGCAAGTATCGCTGACCAATCCCCAAGTGGGCATGGAAGGGTGTCGAAAGACGAAACCGAAACAGTCCACCCCGTGATGAATGAGGCGCACACCTTCTACAGAAGCTCTCCCCGGGAGGGCGATCGCTTTTCCGTCCTCCCAGGTCGTTAGATGTGCCACTTTGCTGCGCAAGAAACGGAAGAGGATCGGTTCGTTCCCGGTTATGGCATCTTCGGGAAGGACAACTGTGCCATTTTTTTGGCGCCCCCCTCCTGTCATGGCGAGCGTCAAGACGTTTACGTCGTTGCTGTGGTCTATATGGCGGTGAGAGAGCAGCAAGCCGTCAAGGGTCGAAGGGTCATGGAGAGGGCGTAGTTCTTTCATCTTCACCAAAGCCCCGGGCCCCGGGTCTATGGAGAAGTTGAACCCGTCATAGGAAAGCCATATCCCTCCGGTTGCTCTGATTTGGCTGATCATGGTAAAACGCGCCCCTCCTGTGCCCAAAAAGTGAATGTAACTCGAGGCGGCGCCGCGTCCTTCCTCCATGGGCCTCACTTCGAAGCCTCTCCCTTAAAATAGGGGAGCATTGCTCTGAAAGCCTCTGTGGCCGCTCGGCCGAGCCACTGATAAACGATCGTCTCTGTCGGGATTACCAAGGCGCCGACCGAGGCAAGGGCCCTTAGAGCGCTTTCATGGTGATGGGATCTTCGGCTTCCGACGGCGTCGAGCGAGACGGCAACCTGGTAACCTTCTTTCAATAGATCTAAAGCGGTGCTCAAGACGCAGATGTGGCTTTCTATGCCGGCCATGACGATTTGGTCGCGGCTTCCGTTGCGGATGAAATCGGCAAAGCCGGCTTCCGCCCAGCAAGAAAAGTGCACCTTTTCGAAACGCGTCGAGCCGGAGGGCAAGGCCTCGCGGACTCCTTCTGCCGTCGGGCCTAAGCCTGAAGGGTAATGCTCCGTGTATTTCACTGGTATGCCCAAGAGGTCGGCCGCTTTTAAAAGGGTTTTGGTATTCTTTGCGATTTCGTCGTTATTTTGCATCGCAGGCAGTAGCTTCTCTTGCATGTCCACCAAGAGCAGCTGAGATTTGGAAGATTGCAAAACAAAGGGGACCATCACGTTCCCTCCCATCGGCATGATTTTATTTTCCTCGAAAGTTTATTATAGTGCAGATGGCGGGATAGTGGAAAAGAAGACCCCTTTGTGCTATGCTCTAACCGCTTCTATATCCTGTGAGGTTTCCTGGTTCGATTGAGCGATGAAGGCCGGATTTTCGGAAAGGCGAAGGTGGTGGAAATATGGCGTGCTACGAGATGGACGACGCCGAGAAAAAGGGTGAAACGTGGTCGGTGGGGGATATTTTGCGCGCTATGTCGGCTGGAGAGGAGCTCCCCCCATATATAGAGCGGTTGCTCCTTCAGCTTCAGGCGTGGATGAGCTCGGCCTTGAGCGGCGAAGCCGCCTACGGAGAGGATGACGAGGCTTTGGGTTTTGACGAGAGGCGCTTCGGCGGCGATCCGGAAGTTTTGTGGGACCAACTGGAATGGCTGGAAGAGCATGCCGATCTACTCATAGCCTCTGACGTAACTTCGTGCGCCAACGAAGACGCCGTTGTCCTCTGCTTGGGTCCCTTAGACCTCGATGAGGCATTTCGAACGGCGATAGACCATGCCGCGATCTTCGGCAAGGGCAAGTGCCGCCGCGTGTGGATCGTGAGCGACAGCTGGCTCGTGGGCGACGTCATCCACTATTTGCGTCACCTTCGCGTCTTGGCTGCCGAAGGGATAACGATACGGTTTCTCTTGGTGACGCCTTGGGGATGGACCGAAGTGCCTGTGGGCAGAGAGATGGACGACAAGAAGCACCTCAACTGGGAGGTGCCGCGTGCCGAAAAGCGGGGACAAAAGCCCAGGCCAAAGAACAACAATAAAAAGGAAGAAGGTTAGAGGACTTTACCCACCCCCTATCATATGAACTACCTGCACATTTGCCCCGTCCGGCACTTCTGTTTTGTCAAACCGATCGCGAGGCACAGGAGTGCCGTTTATCCATACAGCTATCATGGGAAAGGTATAACGCTTGGCATCCAGGATTTCTCGCACGGTCATCCCTGGGTGCCATTTCATGCTTTCGCCGTTTACGGAGATCACAAACCTTCCTCCCACTGGTCCTCCTTGCGAGCATGTTTTTTTACGACTGCGACGACGCTTTCGAAATCCATCCCGAGCTCTTCGAGCTTTTTGATGGTGGGAATGCCGTTTTTATCCCATCCGCGCCGCTTGTAAACGGCGTCCACCAGCTTCTCCCATTGGGCAAGCCGCAGCTTTTGGAGCCTTTTGATCTTCTCTTCCGTCGAAAGCCCCTGTGGGTCCACCCCTGAGGAACGGAGCTGTTCATCGTAATAATCACGCCTGGCTTCCCATTCGTCTTCAAATACCGGCGATATGGCACGCAACGGGATGTTGTGGTCTTTGCGAGTGCCCTTTCCGAGGCGGAGCTGGAAGATGCGCTGAAAGTTATAGACCCTCTCTGACTGTAGGATCAATTCCGCCTTGTCTATTTTCTTTCCGGTCATTGCGTTGAAGAGATCTACGTAGTTTTGGACGTGCTCCGGCACTTTTGCGGCCTCCTGAGGTGGGTATTTCGTGAGATTATCTTCGGGTTCTATGTCGTTCCAGGGTAGTTTGCATAGGCCGGCCAGGGAAAACCATAGGCGGAAGTTGGGAAAGTAATGGAGCGCCTCGGCTTTGTCCTCGAACGTCGGCAGTTGCTTGTTTACCATGTCCATGAAGATGAGCCATGCCTCGTCGTGCTGCGGCCCCTTGAGCGTCAAGAAATACCCGCCCCACTGAGCGACCGATTCCTTAGACACATATTCGGAGACCTCGATGCCCTGGCCTTCCATGCCTATCGCTTCCAAGACCTCTCGCGGTGCGCCAAAGCGCTCGGCAAAGGTTGCTTTCATTCTGCGGATGCCCTTTCCCACAAGAGCGGCAAATTCGCCCCTTCCTTCGCCTATGCGGTGGATCAGCTCCATCAGCGCTTCGGCCTTCCCGAAACCGAGCTCGAGCCCTCCGGTGATTTTATCGTTCAAATAGCCGAGCTCGTAGCATTCGCATACGAATGCCAGGCCGGTGCCTAACGATATAGTGTCGATGCCATAGAAGTCAGCGTAAAATGCTGCTTCGGCGGTCCATTCCGGATCGAAGACGCCTATGTTGGATCCCAAGGCCGCGCAGGTCTCGTATTCGGGGCCATCCACGGACACAGTGCGACCTTTCCACGGTCCGGTTTTGAGGGTAAAGCCGTCTATCGCCTTGGAACACGCCATGGTACAGCCGTACCAACACTCATCCGGTATACCTTGGGTGAACATCTTTTCATATATGGTTGAGCGTATGTTTTTTGCATCGGGGTGCTGGCCGAACTTGTAATTGTGCACGGGGAGGAGATGGTAGTCGTTCATGATTTCGTTCAAATGGACGGTTCCCACGCGCCTCATGCGGCTTTGTTTGTCGTCGAGCTCGTATATCTCCCTGTGGAGTTTCAATCCCAACCTTTGTATGGTCTCCGGGTCTGCGGGGTTGTTGCTCATGCCTGACCATCCGTGCTTGCGCACGACGATCGCCGCGATCCTTTTGTCGCGAAGCACTGTGCCTCCGCCTCCGCGCCCCGCCTGTTTTAGGCGGACTATTCCGCGGCGAGTGTCGTAAAAGCTCGTGTTTAGGCATCCCAAGTATGTGTTTTCGGCGCCCTTGCCCGTGGCGATGACGGATATAAAACGCTTGTCCTTTTCGGACGCCGCGAAGCGCTCATGTAGTTCTTCGGCTATAGAATGAGCGTTTATGTCCGTAAAGGGCGATTCCAAGACTTGGACCTTTCCCTCATCTCCGTCGATGAAAACGATCACGTCTCTTTCTGCCTTTCCCTGGATTTCCAAGGCATCCCAGCCGGCGAACTTGAGAAGTGGCGCAAAGTGTCCGCCCGAGTTGCTGTCGTATGTCTGATCCGTCAAGGGGGATATGAAAACGGCATAGTATTTGCCAGAGCCCGGGTATTGCGTTATGCCGCAGAGCGGGCCGCCCGATATGACTATTTCGTTTTCCGGGTCGTTCCACTTCGTTTCATCCTTCACTGCATCCCACAGTAGCTTGAGGCCGAAACCCCGACCGCCTACGAACTTTTCTTTCATCTCCTCCGTGACGATTTTTTCTGCGATTTTCAAATTGCCCACGTTCACGTAAAGGGTTTTACCGGTGTACCCCCTATAGGGCTCGCAGGGACTGTACGCCCATTCTGAAAGGACTTTTGCCTCCTTCACGAGACACTCCCCCTTTAATTGTTACTCTTTATACTATACTTGTACTCGCTTCTTTTTGGCAACTTGCGCTCGGTTCCCCCCGACTGTCGCGCTATCGCGGGCGAAGCCTTTGAAGGAATGGGCAACTTCGCTTTGGTTTTAGGTGTGGCAAACCGATCTATTGCAAACCGCGGTCGTGGCTGTTACAATCTAAAGCTAATGAAGGTGTGTCGAGGTGGCGGAACAGGTAGACGCGCTAGACTCAGGCTCTAGTGGGCAATACGCCTGTGGGGGTTCGAGTCCCCCCCTCGACACCAGGGAAAAAGGGTATAACCTTTGGTCAACTTACCTGGGGTTGACCAAAGGTGATTTGTGTGTTATTATCACCTCTTGCTGTGGTTTATCGATCCCCCAAAATCCTCAAGTAAACAGGGAGGTTGGTTTCTCCCATGCCCAGATTTGCTCCTAGCGGTAAGGGACGAGAAAGGCTAACTTATGGTCCTGCGCGCGATTGGTTGGAGATGCCTGATCTGCTCGAAGTCCAGCGCAATTCTTACGAGTGGTTCTTTCAGACCAAGGCGGATCCCGGTCGACGCAAGGCCCAAGGATTGCAGGAGTTGTTGGAAGAAGTATTTCCTATTGAGAGCTACAACGGTTCATTCGCTCTCGAGTTCGTGAGTTATTACATTGACCCTCCTTCCATTTCTCAAGAAGAGGCGTGCAGGCGGGATCTGACATGGTCTTCGCCGGTGAGGGCTACTATACGCCTGATCAATCGCAAGACCAGTGAGATTAAAGAAGAGGAGATATATTTAGGCGATTTCCCCCTCATGACGGAGAAGGGCAGCTTCATCGTCAACGGGACGGAGCGCGTAGTTGTAAGTCAGCTCTCTCGATCGCCCGGCCTCTATTTGAGCATCGAGATGGGGTCACCGGGGCAGGAGGTCTATAAGGCCAAGGTCATCCCTGACCGAGGAGCATGGCTCGATTTCGACCTGACGCCCGGTGAGATCCTGTCGGTCAATATCGACAATCGCAGAAAAGTTCCAGCCACGACGCTGCTCAAGGCTTTCGGCGTGCCAAACGACGACGAGCTCTTGTTCCTCTTCGGTGCTACAAAAGAGGAAGTCGATCTCGTGGAGGAAGAGGTGAAGGGCAAGCTGCTGGCCGAGTCCGTGATCGACGAGACCGGCAAGGTGGTAATACCCAAAAATGACCGAATCACCAAGGAGCACCTCGAGCTTTTATGGAACATGGGACGGACTCGCGTGTGTCTGTGGAACGTGGACAGCTCCTTAGCAGCTACACTGGAGCGTGACGACACGACCAACACGGAAGAGGCCGTATTGGAGATCTTCCGCAGGATGCGCCCCAACGAACCTGTCAGACTCGAAAATGCCAGAGAGTACATCCAGGGCCTTTTCTTCGATACGAGGCGGTACAACCTCGGCCGCGTCGGGCGTTACAAACTCAATAAACGCTTGGGGCTCGACATCCCCGATTCGATTAGGACTCTTACTCCGGAAGATATTGTCAATGTCGTGTTGAAGCTTATTGCCCTTAGAGATGGCAACGAACGAGAAGATGACATAGATCACCTCGGCAACCGCCGTGTGCGTTCCGTGGGCGAGCTCCTTCAGAATCAGATCCGCATAGGTTTGCTCCGCATGGAGCGAATAGCGAAAGACAGGATGACCACGGTGCCAGATCTCTCGACTGCGACGGCGCGAGACCTCGTGAATGTGCGCCCCATACAGGCGGCCATCCGCGAGTTCTTCGGGTCAAGCCAGCTCTCTCAGTTTATGGACCAGACCAATCCGTTGGCCGAATTGACTCACCGCCGCCGCCTTTCGGCGCTCGGACCAGGTGGGTTGAGCCGCGAGAGGGCGGGTTTTGAAGCCAGGGACGTCCATCCTACGCACTATGGCAGGATCTGTCCTATAGAGACGCCGGAAGGCCCGAATATCGGTTTGGTAACCTCATTGGCGGTTTACGCGAGGGTGAACGAATACGGCTTTTTGGTCACGCCTAAGCGCGTAGTTGTAAACAGCCGCGTGACTGACGAAATGGTTTATCTCTCAGCCGATGAGGAAGAGGAGTGCTATGTAGGGCGAGCTAACGAGGCCGTCGACGAGAATGGATATCTTTTGGAACCAGAGGTTTACGTTCGCCACAGAGGGCTCATCGTCACAGTGCCGAGGGAAAAGGTTCAATTTATCGATGTTTCTCCGCAGCAGATCGTCTCCATATCGACAGCGCTGATACCGTTCTTGGAGAATGACGACGCAAACCGGGCCCTTATGGGCTCTAACATGCAGAGACAAGCGGTGCCGCTCATTCAGCCGGAAGCTCCTTTGGTTGGAACCGGCATAGAGTCTCAGGTGGCGAGAGACTCGGGTTGCGCAGTTATAGCGAAGCGTTCTGGTGTAGTTTCTTATGTCGATGCCGCGCGCATAGAGGTGACAGCTGAGAATGGCGAGGTGGATCGCTATAGCCTCACGAAGTTCTCTCGGTCGAATCAGGGGACAGTCATCCACCAGCGCCCGATTGTGGAGGTAGGAGAAAGCGTTGCGGCTGGGGACGCAATAGCCGACGGTCAGTCTATAGATCGCGGCGAATTAGCCCTGGGAAGGAACGTATTAGTGGCCTTCGTCTCTTGGGAAGGGTATAACTTCGAGGATGCCGTACTGGTGAGCGAACGGCTCGTGAAGGAGGATCTCTTCACCTCTATTCACGTGGAGGAATACGAAGTGGACGCGCGCGACACGAAGCTCGGGCCGGAGGAGATAACCCGTGATATACCCAACGTAGGCGAAGAGTCTCTCAAGAATCTGGACGAAAACGGTTTGGTTCGCATCGGAGCCGAGGTGAAGGCCGGAGACATCCTGGTCGGTAAAGTTACCCCGAAGGGAGAATCCGAACAAATGCCCGAGGAAAGGCTTCTGCGGGCAATATTCGGCGAAAAGGCGAGAGAAGTGCGCGATACGTCGCTTCGCATACCTCATGGCGAGGGCGGCAGAGTGGTGGCGATAAAACGCCTCTCCCGTGCGGATTACGGCGACGAGCTCCCGGCCGGCGTCAATGATGTCGTCAAAGTCTCAGTGGCGCAGCTTCGCAAAATCACCGTGGGCGACAAGATGGCCGGTCGCCATGGCAATAAAGGCGTGGTTTCCCGCATTCTGCCCGTGGAGGATATGCCGTATATGCCCGACGGGACTCCTGTGGACGTGGTTTTGAACCCGCTCGGTGTGCCGAGTCGTTTGAACTTGGGTCAAGTTTTGGAGACGATCATGGGTTTTGGGGCGTATTGTAAGGGCGTTTATATAGCTACGCCCGTATTTGAGGGCGCTAACGAGAGGGAGATTTTCGAATTCATAGAAGACATGAACGAGAAGTACCCGGGCATGACGCCCGACGGATGCATCACCCTTTACGACGGACGCACCGGAGAAGCGATGGAAGGCAAGGTAACCGTGGGTTACATGTATATGTTCAAGCTCATACATCTGGTGGACGATAAGATTCATGCCCGCTCCGTTGGACCTTACAGCCTTATCACGCAGCAGCCTTTGGGCGGAAAGGCCCAATTCGGAGGTCAACGCTTTGGAGAGATGGAAGTTTGGGCATTGGAAGGTTATGGTGCTGCTCACACGCTGCGAGAGATGTTGACCGTGAAGTCAGACTACATACGAGGGCGCCTGCAGACGTATGAGCGAATAGTTAAAGGGCAAGATCTGGGCGAGCCCGGCATACCGGAGAGCTTCCGAGTGTTGGTCAAGGAGCTCCAAGGACTTGCGCTGGATGTGGAAGTTTTGTATGACGACGGGACGGTTGGCGATCTCGTCGCTGAAGAGGAAGAGGAAAGGGAGTTTAGATTGGGTCCCTCCGCAGAGGGGATTTCAGAGGAAGCCGGTTGGAAGAAAGAAAAGGCTGTTAAAGACAGGCCTGACTCTCGCAAGGTCAAAGTAACGGAGGCCATGATATTCGGAGGTTCCTCACAAGGAGACAGTGATTCGGAGGAGGATGAAGCCTAAATGGCTCAGCGTGCAATAGCAGGCATCCGCATTCGCTTGGCTAGCCCCGAGAGAATTCGTGAGCTCTCGAGCGGTGAGGTGAAAAAACCTGAGACGATCAATTACAGGACGTTGAGGCCGGAAAAGGATGGGCTCTTTTGCGAGCGCATATTCGGTCCTGTTCGCAGCTACGAGTGTGCCTGTGGTAAATATAAGCGCACAGGCCCTAAGTTTAAGGGAATCGTTTGTGATCGCTGTGGCGTGGAGATTACTGATAGCCGCGTGCGCCGAGAGCGGATGGGCCATATAGAATTGGCCGCGCCGGTCGTCCACCTGTGGTATTTGCGGGGCATTCCCAGCAGATTGAGCCTGCTCGTAGGTGCAGCCACCAAAGACCTCGAGAGGGTAGTATATTTTGCCCCTGTCAGGAGACACGAGGTCCTCTATAAAGTGGTCATAGAGGGGCGCAGAGTGGATTTAGCGCACCGCGGGGACCTGATACCTGCGTGCGAGGAGCGGATTCACTCCCATTACGACCCAAAATTTAAGGCTGAAGAGGCTTACCGCATCGTCGAAGTGGACGATATCTCTTTGGAAGAGGGGGATCTGCTCTCTCCCCAGCAGGTTAATCGTTACAGGGCGGAGTATGGAGAAGAGATCCTCAAAGTGGAGCCAGCCTTTATCCTTCTCTCATCAGATGAGGGGACGTTGCCGAAAGAGGGAAGCGTAATTCCTGCCTCAAAGTTGGAGAAACTCAGGGAGGAGGGAGTAGAACCACAGGTCGAGCGGGCTATGGTGGGAAAACAGGAGGCTTTTGTCGTCACGGCCGTGGTTCATCTGCCTTTTGCTAAAGGCGACATAATCTCGTCGAGCGAACACCAACTCTACATGAGCAAATATCCAGGGCGCTTCTCCGCCAGACAGGAGACGGTCGTAGCAGAGGATGCGTGTTATCTCGTTATAAACAAAGGCAATTCACCATTCGATCATGGCGATATAATAACGGAGAGTGAAGAACGCCTCTGCAGCGCTTACGATAAGGAGTTTTCGGCTGGCATAGGAGCGGAGGGCGTATTGACCTTCTTGAAGCAGCTCAATTTGGACGAATTGGCTGCTTCCCTCAGGGAGGAGATCGCTGAAAGTTCGGGACAAAAAAAGCGCAAACTTATAAAGCGCCTTCAGGTGGTCGAGGACTTCAGGAAGAGCGACAACAAGCCCGAATGGATGATCTTGGAAGTGCTGCCTGTTATTCCGCCAGAATTGCGACCCATGGTTCAATTAGACGGAGGTCGATTTGCCACTTCTGACTTGAATGACCTTTACCGTCGCGTCATAAATCGTAATAACAGGCTGAAGAAGCTCCAGGAGCTCAAAGCCCCGGAGATCATAATACGCAACGAGAAGAGGATGCTGCAGGAGGCTGTAGACGCGCTTTTCGATAACGGAAGGGTCGGCAAGGCTGTCCTTGGCGCGGGCAACAGGCCGCTCAAAAGTTTGACCGATCTTTTGCGCGGTAAGAAAGGGAGGTTCCGTCAGAACCTCTTAGGCAAACGGGTCGACTATTCAGGTCGCTCCGTAATAGTCGTAGGCCCAAATTTGAAAATTTATCAATGTGGTTTGCCAAAGCAAATGGCGTTGGAGCTCTTTAAGCCTTTCGTTATGCATAAATTAGTCGATAACAGTCTGGCTGTTAACATGAGAAGCGCCAAGCGTATGATCGAGAGAGGAAGCGACGAAGTTTGGGGCGTGCTGGAGGAGATCATAAAAGACCACCCTGTGCTCCTGAACAGAGCGCCTACTCTTCATAGATTGAGCATTCAAGCTTTTGAACCGGTGTTGACGGAAGGAAAGGCCATCAGCCTTCACCCGTTAGCGTGCACAGCTTTCAATGCAGACTTCGATGGCGACCAGATGGCTGTCCATGTCCCCCTTTCCCTGGAGGCGCAGTCCGAGGCCAGAGTTATCATGCTTTCAGCCCATAACCTGCTCTCTCCAGCCCATGGGCGCCCGATTGTGACGCCGACTCAAGACATCATCCTCGGCATATACTACCTAACCGGCATGAGGGACGGCCTCAAAGGCGAAGGCATGCATTTCAAAGACGCAGACGACGTCCTCTCGGCGTTGGATCATGGCATAGTTCATATAAACAGCAAAATCAAGTTTCTCTTAAATAATGGAGAGTGGATAGAGACATCGCCGGGAAGAGTCTTGTTTAACAGCGCAATGCCGGCTGAGCTGCCTTTTATCAACGAGAGGCTTGATAAAAAGGCCATCAGCAGGCTCTTTGAAGTGACTCACGACAAAGTCGAACATGCCTCGATGGTGCAGATGTTGGATGCCGTAAAGGCTCTGGGCTTTCGATGGGCTACCAATTCCGGCGCAAGTTTCAACGTCAACAGCGTGGTCATTCCGCCCGAGAAGGATAAGATCGTCAAAGAGACCTTGGCTCAAGAAGAAGAGCTCTATAGTCAATATGGCATGGGTGTGCTCACAGAGGAAGAATATTTGAGACAAAAAGAGCTGCTCTGGTCCGATGCGGCAAGGCGCATTGCAGATCACATAATGGAGGACATGGACGATACCAATCCGCTCAAACTTATGGTCGAATCTGGAGCACGGGGCAGCAAGAGCCAGCTCGCGCAGATGGCTGGCATAAGAGGTCTCATGGCGGATCCTTCTGGGCGCATCATAGACTATCCGATAACGGCCAATTTCCGCGAAGGGTTGAACATGCTCGAGTACTTCATCTCGACCCATGGTGCCAGGAAGGGGCTTGCCGATACGGCGTTGCGCACCGCAAAATCCGGCTATCTGACGCGCCGTCTGGTCGATGTCGGTCAAGATCTGATCATCGTAGCTGACGACTGCGGGACGACGGATGGAATCTACATGAGCGCCTTCGTCCAGGATGGCAAGGTCGCTATTTCGCTGAGTGAGAGAATATACGGGAGGGCTGCCCTTAAGGATGTCTTCGATCCGAAGACAGGACAGCTTCTCGTAGCTCAGGGCGACCTCATATCCCAGGAGGCGGCGGAGGCGATCGAGAAGGCCGGCATCGAAGGCGTGTGGATACGCAGCCCGATGACCTGTGGTCTACGTCATGGCATCTGTCGAAAGTGCTATGGCTTCGATTTGTCGATGCAGGAGCTGGTTTCTATAGGCGAGGCCGTGGGCGTCGTAGCCGCTCAGTCCATCGGAGAGCCCGGCACGCAGCTCACGCTGAGGACTTTTCACACGGGCGGCGTTCATATGGCGGGCGAAGACATCACACAAGGTTTGCCGCGCATAGAGCAGCTTTTTGAGGCGCGGAAGCCGAAGAAAGAGGCCATTCTCTCAGAGATGGACGGGGTCATCGCCGAAATAAGGGAAATGGAAGGCAAGAGAAAGATTGTCGTTCACTCGAGCGATGGGGGTGAACATGCAACTTATACTATCCCGTCCAACCAAAGCATTGTGGTGGAGGAGGGAAGCGCAGTAAAGCGAGGCCAGGTCCTTACGGAGGGTTATGTCGACCCCCAAAAACTGTTGGAAGTCAAAGGTCTCTCTGCAGTGCAGAGTTATTTACTCGACAATATCCAGGAGGAGTATAGATCGCAGGGGGTATCTATAAACAATAAGCACATCGAGGTTATACTCCGCAAGGTTGCCCCTGCAAATAGGGTTCGAATAATAGAAGAGGGCGACAGTTCTTTTGTCGCGGGTGAATTGGCGTGGATGGACGATCTCTGCAAGGAAATCGAAGAGATCCGTCGCGATAACGAACGCTATCTTACAGAAGCCGAAGAGCTGCTTGAAGGTTCTGTTTTGAAAGATGTCGTGGGCACCGGTGGACTCGAAGGCGCTATGCAGTTCAAGGGAGAAAGCTTGAGCCGCGATGTCCTCCGCCAAATACTGCGACCCGGCAGTAGTGTCAGCGAATTGCTCGTAGAGGACCAGGAAGGGCTCTTGCGGGTGATCGTGGGCGAGGCCTCTTTCCGGCGGGAGATGGAAGGACTTGAACTGGTAGAGCCCTTTGACGATGAAGCCGGGCACCGTATAGATGCCGGCGTGCCCTTGAGGCTTTCGCAGTTGAGCTTGATTACCCAGTTGTCTCAGCGGCCCATCTTAGTTCGCGATGTCAAGCGCCTCGATGCCCTTTGCGATAAGGCTTATCTCGCGGCAGATGTGATTGTGGATGGAGAGGTGCTCGCTCATCGCGACCGGCTGCTCACTGCGGACGTGATCCAAAACTTGCGCAGTGCTGATGTCGCCGAAATAAAGATATGGCATGCTCCCGAAGTGATCAACGTGGTGGACCGCATGCAAGAATATCTCATCGCTCAAATATGGGGCCATCCGCTGACGCGCGTTATAAACGCTTCGGGCGAACTGATGGCCGACGCGCCCAGTATAGTGGACGGAAGTGTAGTGAGAGGCATCATCGAGGGTAATATCATCGCCATAGAGGTGGAGGGCAAAGTGCTCTCGCGCGAGGGGATCCTCAAAGAACTGTTCAACGAGATAGCTTATGGAAAGGTCTTGCTCGAGCCGGTGTATGGCGCGTTGAGAGATGTGGTGGTAGAAGCTGGGCGAGAGATCAACCAAGAGATCGTGGACAAGTTGGTAGCAGCGGAACCTCAAGAGTTGGTCTTGCGTCCTATTTACGCCCAGTCGAGGTTTGAGCGTATAATGCAGCGCGTTTCATTTGTGCGAAGATTGAGAGAGGAGCCACAGTGGAAGCCGGTGGTTTTGGGCGTTACCAAGGCCGCTTTGGCGACCGAGAGCTTCCTGTCCGCGGCTTCCTTCCAGCAAACCGCTCAATCTCTGGCCTCTGCTGCCGTAAGGGGCGATATCGATCTCTTGCGAGGCCTTAAGGAAAATGTCATTATCGGGCACTTGATTCCGGCCGGAACGGGATTCGAGGTATATCGCAAGATAGAGGTCTCTTCTGTTGAGGAGGCTTCTTTGAGGAAAGAAGGAGAGCTCCGGGAAGGAAGTATTGTCTCTGTGGCTTAAAGTTTGCTTCCGCCCTTGACAGCGCTCGAGTCTGTTGCTATCATCCGTCGGTGCGATGGGGAGAGTGGAAAGGAGTTGTGCTGTGCCCTTAGGCGATCTTGCTACGCCGCGCTGTGTGGTGGGGGCAAGGCAGGTATATAAAAAGTTACTGATGGGGGAGCTCGAGAAGGTGTTTTTGGCACGCGACGCGGATCCCTCGTTAGTGCAACCAATACTGATAGAGGCTCAAAGGCAGTCGCTTACGGTGGAATGGGCTGATTCCATGAAGCTCTTAGGGAGAGCCTGCGCGGTACAGTGCAAAGCAGCGGCAGCAGGAATTCGCAAAGCGTAACTACATTTGAGGAGGATGAGTTCTGTGCCAACAATTAATCAGCTCGTTCGTAAGGGGCGAGAGGAGAAAAAAACCCGCTCGGGGGCTCCTGCACTTCAAGGTAACCCTCAGCGCAGGGGCGTCTGCACGAGGGTTTATACCGTTACACCAAAGAAGCCCAACTCGGCGCTCAGAAAGGTTGCGCGCGTTCGCTTAACGAGCGGAATCGAGGTGACCTCTTACATTCCCGGCATCGGACACAACCTACAGGAGCATTCCGTAGTCCTTATACGCGGTGGTCGTGTCAAAGACCTGCCGGGTGTTCGTTATCACATAGTTAGGGGTGCTCTCGACTGCGGTGGCGTCGATGGGCGCAAAAAAGCGCGATCCAAATATGGCGCTCGTAAGCCAAAGTAGGGAGGGGAGCATCGAATGCCACGAAAGGGATCGGTAAAGAAAAGGAGCGCAAGCCCGGATCCGGTTTACGGAAACGCCGCTCTATCCAAGATGATAAATTCGGTCATGTGGGACGGAGGCAAGAGTAAGGCGGAAAGGGTTGTCTATGCTGCCCTCGAAAAAGCGGCAAAACGCCTCAATGTGTCACCGCAAGAGGTTTTTGAGAAGGCGCTTGAAAACGTGAAACCGATAGTTGAAGTGCGCCCTCGAAGAGTAGGCGGTGCCACCTATCAAGTGCCGGTTGAGGTTGATCCGCAGAGAGCTCAGAGCTTGGCGATACGCTGGATTATCCAGTATGCTCGCGCTCGCAAAGGCATACCGATGGAAGAGAGGCTTGCCAGGGAATTGGCCGATGCATACAAAGGCGAGGGTGGCGCCGCCAAGAAGCGCGAAGACACTCATAAGATGGCGGAGGCAAACCGTGCGTTTGCCCATTATCGTTGGTAGCGGTTAGTTTTTATTTTTAGTTGGATGGTGAGATGGTGAAAATATGGCGCAAAATGCTACAGTAGATGTCGTCGATTTGCGCCTCATCCGCAATATCGGCATAGCTGCTCATATAGACGCAGGAAAGACCACTACTACAGAGCGCATACTTTTTTACACAGGCCAAAAACACAGGATGGGAGAGGTCGACGAAGGTTCTACTACTACGGACTGGATGGAACAAGAGAGAGAACGAGGCATAACAATTACCTCGGCGGCAATTACGTGTTGGTGGAAGGGGCATATGATCAATATTATTGATACACCCGGCCACGTAGATTTCACTGTGGAGGTCGAGCGATCTCTCCGCGTTTTGGATGGCGCCATAGCTGTATTCTGCGCCGTAGGCGGCGTGGAGCCGCAATCTGAAACAGTGTGGCGGCAAGCAGATCGCTACCGCGTGCCGCGGATCGCCTTCGTAAACAAGCTCGACAGGGTGGGCGCTGACTTCTATGCTGTGGTCAAGCAAATTAGAGAGCGCTTGGGTGCCAATGCCGTGCCGGTTCAGATACCTATCGGACTCGAAGGGGCTTTTACCGGCATCGTGGATTTGGTGCGCATGAAGGCCGTCTTTTATAAAGACGAGCAGGGTTCGGAACTTGTTTTCTCAGATATACCGGCTTCCGTGGCGGGAGAGGCGAAATCTGCGAGGGATGCCATGTTGGAGGCAGCGGCAGAACTTGATGACGAGCTTATGGAGCTTTATCTGGGTGGCCAAGAGATACCCGAGGATCTCCTTAAGAGCGTTATTAAGCAGGGAACGACGAGTATGAAGATAGTGCCAGTTTTGTGCGGATCGGCCCTCAAGAACAAAGGGGTCCAACTCCTTTTGGATGCTGTGGTGGATTACCTCCCCTCGCCGCTGGACCTTCCGCCAGTGGAGGGCGTTGACCCGAATACGGGGGAGACCGTCTTTCGTAAACCCGACATAAACGAACCATTTGCTGCCCTGGCTTTCAAGGTCATGGTCGATCCATATGTGGGGCGCTTGGTCTTCACTCGCGTTTATTCTGGTCGCATAGAAAACGGCGTAACTGTGCTCAATGCCACTACTGGAAGGAGAGAGCGGGTGGGACGCATCCTCAGAATGCAGGCGGATAAGCGCGAGGATCTGAGCTCTGTGTCCGCAGGCATGATAGTGGCTCTGCCCGGCCTTAAAGAGACGCGGACGGGCGATTCGCTTTGTGATCCGTCGGCCCCGGTATTGCTCGAAAGCCTGACCTTTCCGGAGCCGGTCATCGCGTTGGCCGTGGAGCCGGCCACAAAAGCCGATCAAGAGAGGCTTTCCAAGGGGCTTTCGGCTTTGGCCGAAGAGGATCCGACGTTTCACGTCTCCGTGGATCAGGAGACCGGACAGACCATCATATCCGGCATGGGAGAGCTTCACTTAGAGATCATACAAGACAGGCTGAAGAGGGAGTTCGGCGTATCCGCGCGCGTCGGCAATCCTCAGGTGGCCTATACGGAGACGATACGCACTTCCTCCGGTCCGGTGGAGGGTAAGTTCGTCAGACAGAGCGGCGGCCGCGGTCAATATGGCCACGTTGTGATAGAGATGGAGCCGTTGCCCGACGGAAAGGGTTTCGTCTTTGAGGATCGCATCGTCGGCGGAGCTATACCGAGGGAGTTTATACCCGCTGTGCAGAAAGGACTCCAAGAGGCTGCAACCGCAGGGGTGTTAGGGGGTTATCGCGTCGTCGGCGTCAAAGTGAAATTGATCGACGGCAGCTATCATGAGGTGGATAGTTCAGAACTGGCCTTCAGGATCGCCGCCTCTATGGCATTTAAGGAAGCTATGCGAAGGGCGCATCCGGTCCTAATGGAGCCGATTATGGAGGTAGAGGTGGTATTGCCGGAGGAGTTCCTAGGCGAAGTCATGGGAGATCTCGTGGCCCGCAGGGGAAAAGTCGTGAGCATGGACGTTCGCGGCAATGGGCGCGTGATCAAGGCACTCGTACCCCTCGCCGAGATGTTCGGATACGCTACCGACCTGCGCAGCATGACCTCCGGTCGCGCTGTGTACTCCATGCAGTTCAGCCATTACGAAGAGGTGCCAAAGGAGCTCGCAGAAAAGCTCCTATCGAGGTAAACCATAAAAAGGACGTTTAAAAACAAGTAGGAGGGAAAAAACATGGCCAAAGAGAAATTTACAAGGAGCAAGCCACACTTGAACATAGGCACCATCGGTCACATAGACCATGGCAAGACCACGCTCACTGCTGCCATCACAAAGACGTTGAGCCGCAAGGGGTTCGCTAACTTCGTGCCCTTTGAGCAGATCGACAA
>NZ_JADEVE010000299.1 GCF_016125955.1 Acetomicrobium sp. S15 = DSM 107314
CATCCATTCCTCCTTCGAGCTTGTCCTTGGAGAATGTTTTTGTTTAGTTTTATGTTACTAATACGCCTGCGAGGGCATTAGCTATCATCTCTGGAATTCCACCGAACCAGCCCACGACACTGGAGGCCTTCTCCTTGATCCAATCCCAGGCTCCTGCGATCCTGTCCGAGGCCCAGCTGAACGGAGACCACATCGACTCTCCTACGCCTGCGAGGGCATTAGCTATCATCTCTGGAATTCCAAGATCGGAAGAGCGTCGTGTCGGGAAAGTGTGGTAGACGGAGTGTAGGGCTCGGGGGTGGTTCGCGTTTTATTATGTGAAAGTCATGGGCTTTAGCGAGCATTGTGTCTTTACGGGCAAACCAATTGAGGTGGGCGGTTGCCTCGGCCGCGGGTCGGCCACGGCCCAGGGCGGTGCCGAAGATTTCGATTTTGGCGCACCTGTCCTTCAGCTCTTCAAGCTGTGCTTTGCGCGCGCCCGGTCCCAAGGACAAATGAACGAGGAAGAGCACGAAATCCGAGTATTCTATCTCGAGCACCGC
>NZ_JADEVE010000300.1 GCF_016125955.1 Acetomicrobium sp. S15 = DSM 107314
CTCGTAATATACACGCACGTCTCTGAAGTGTCGGTAGATATCGGCAGGGCAGACGCTTTGGCCATAGTGCTTGCCTTGGTTACGACTGTTTTGATCTTGATATACGAGCGCGCCTTCGCTGCCAGGAGAAGATAAATTAAATTTGCGCAAGACCTAACGAAAAAGTTAGGGTTTTGTCTTTGACCGAAACAACCGTCCGTGTCATAATTTCAAGCGAACCAAACTTGAGTTGCGAAGCAAAGAAAGGCATATTAAGGCAAAGGAGGCATATACACTGGGGCTCAACAGCGCAAAGCAAATAAAAATCTTCGATGCGCCTTTGTCTGAGGCTTGGGAGGCGCTTCTTAAAAGTGTATCCAATTTGCGTTTTAGGGTAGAATACGTCGATGAGGCCAAAAGGGTTGTTATATTCAGTTCTGGATTTAGTCTGCTATCTTCTGGGACGAGGCTCGGTTTTAAACTGAACGAATCAGGTGAGAGCATGACCGAGGTAATAGGGAAGGCAAAAGCCAAAGGCATAGCCTTGATCGATTACGGCAGGAGCGGCAGGGAGCTCGATAAGGTCTTTTCTTCCATGGAGGACCTCTTAAAGCGACCCGCTACGCGTGCGTGAGGACATAACGAGAATGAATTGTAGCTTTATGCTAAACATTTTTATTATGTTGGCACAGCAATCGTGAGTTGTTTGACATATAAAAGAGGGGCGCATGGCTCACCCCTCTTTTATATGTATATGAGTTTTTAAGATTTCTTTAAGCTGGCCCCCAGTGCAAAAGCTGTAACACCACAAGCGCTATCGCAGCAAGCACGAGCTGGATGGCTATGAGAGGCGCGGCCCACTTTACATACTTCTCGTAGGGAATACCAGATAATCCCAAGCATCCCATGAGCACGCTTGCCGTAGGGATGATGCAGTTTGTAAAGCCGTCACCGAATTGGAACGCTTGCACAGCCACCTGGCGAGTGATTCCCGTGAGGTCTGCCAAAGGTACCATGATGGGCATTACGGTAACGGCCTGCCCAGAACCTGAAGGAATGAAAAAGTTGATGACGATGTTTGCGAAAAACATAAACACTGCTCCCACCACAGGTCCGAACATTGCAATAGGAAGGGAAAGGTAATACACAACGGTGTCGATGATCTTTCCGTCAGTCATGACGACGGAAATCCCCCTTGCCATGCCTATAACCAAAGCTGCGTAGGCCATTGAGCTGCATCCCTTAACGAAAGCTATCGATGTTCCGTTGATGCCCAGTCCTCCGAGTAGGCCGCAAAAGACCGCAACCATGAGGAATACCACCGAATAATGGTCTATTCCCCATTGAAGCCGCAGCGATCCGTAAATGATGGCTCCAAACGCTACAACCACGATCGCGGTGCATATCATGTGTCTTGTCGTCATGGCCTCTTTTTCTTCGAAGATGTTGTTTTGGGCCGAAGGCTCTTCAATAGAGTAGGTTAGGCTATTGGTCGGATCAGCCTTTATTTTTTTGATATACAGGTAAACAAAACCGAAGACGAGTATGTAATTTACTACGTGGAAGAACACCCTCACGCCAAACCCAGAAAACATTGGAAGCTCAGCTATGGTGTGGGCGATACCAACGGTGAACACGTTGCCCCACCCGACGTTGAAGCCGATGTAAGAACCGAGGTATATCATGGCAAATCCTACCACGTTATCGTAACCAAGACCTTTAGCGAGCACTATCCCAAGAGGGATCAAAGCTACCACCGGGTTGGCGAAAACACCAGTGGCACCTCCGATGGACATGAGAAACATGATGATGGCTACAGCCCATATCTCTTTGCCCTTAAGTTTGTGAATTATGTGGTTCATACCCACGCGGATAGTTCCCGTCTCTTCTAATATTTTGATCGCCCCTCCGACGAAAAAGACCATAAAAATCATAGAGGCAGACTGGATCCATCCTTTTACTACAGCATTAAAAACATCCCAAAAACCCTGGGGATTTGGATCCACAATTCTGAACGAGTCAGCCACAACCTTAGTGATTGTTCCTTCTTTTACCCGTTCGTATTGCCCGGCGGGGACAATCCACGTAAGGACGGCCATTAAGATGGTGATGATAAACATAAGGGCAAAAACATGCGGTATTTTACTTTTCTTAACCCTATCAGACATAAAAATCTCTCCTTTACGCTTTAGTGTTGTTTTGTGGATTTAGTGCGTCCAATACGTAACGGACAAAAACAGCTATGCCTACTGGCAGAGCCTCATCCGGAAAATTGAATTTGGGATTGTGTAGCGGAATGATTTCCTCTCCCGCCACGCCAAGGCGAAAGATGACCCCCCGATTGACTTTTTGTAAGAAATAGGCGAAGTCTTCTGAACCCATCAGAGGTTTGGTCAGCCGAACGACTTTTTCTTCTCCAAGCACGTCTGTTGCGGCAGTAGCGAGTCGCTCGGTTTCGCCTTCGTGATTAACCACTGGGGGGATGCCAAAGGTGTAGTCGCATATTGCCTTGCATTGATAGGACGAGGCGATATCATTACAGATAGATTCGATACGTTCGCGTATATATTTTCTGATTTCAGGAGAGAAACATCTGACCGTGCCCGCTATTTCCGCTTCTCCTGGAACGACGTTGAAAGCGCTGCCGCTGTGGATTTGGCAAACCGAGATAACGGCTCTCTCGTTGGCATCTATCTCTCTCGCGAGGATCATTTGGAGGCTTATTACCGCTTGGGCTGCAGCCGAGAGGGCGTCGGTGCCTCTGTGTGGATAGGCCCCGTGCGTTCCCTTGCCCACCATATTCACTTTAAATGTGTCGCCTGATGCCATAAAGGGACCCGGGTATACGCCTATAGAACCGAGCGGAACTTCTACCCCCCCGTGAAGTGCGACAATGGACTCTACTTTTGGGTTGTCAAGGACGCCGCATTCGATCATTTTCGCTGCGCCGTAAAGCGTTTCTTCGGCGGGCTGGAAAAAGAGCTTCACCGTGCCTGCGAGCTTGTGGCGGATCTTTTGCAGAACCTTTGCCGTAGCGAGAAGAATAGCGGTATGGCCGTCGTGGCCACAGGCGTGCATAACGCCAGGGTTTTGTGATGAATAAGGAACCCCTGTGGCTTCTTGGATGGGAAGAGCGTCCATATCGGCCCTAAGGCCAATTACAGGCGGCGCGCCTTGCCCCCTCCATTCTGCAGTTCCTCTTATTATGGCGAGGACGCCCGTTTCCATATTGATAGGCACCACTTCGATCCCAGCTTCGCCGAGCTCTTTTTTGACAAAAGCTGTCGTTTCCCGTTCCTGAAACCCCAATTCAGGATGCTGATGAATATGATGCCGTGCGCGGACGGCGTAGTCTTTTACTTCTTCTACCAGTTCCCAGACCTGTTCCCTCATGTATTAACCCCCTTGTGGTTTTGAAAAGTTTTTATGTCCGAAAATAGGGAACGGAGGTATTATATAAAATCAGACGCAAATAACGCAACCCACGCAGGTTAGTTTGCTTAAAAAGCGAGGGCGCCGGGTGGTATTGAAAGAAATTTGGCGCCCTCGCTGCGGCTTTTAAAAACTGCTTTTCAGTTGCTCCCTTTCGCTAAGAAACATGCACTCCGGTTTTTAGTGATGACCTCCATCGCCTGAAATCATATTGTGAAGTTCTTCCACATAATGAACGAACGCTACGTAGGCTTCAACGTATTCACGCCCGGCCTCAACCGACTCGTCTTTATGTTTTTTCGCCTCGATCAACTTTTCAAAACGCGCTTTAATACCTCTCTCGGCAGCCTCAGCGATTTCCCCGGCAAGAGCTTCTACGTCGCCGTCGGCGATGGCCTTGTCAGCGGCGGCTACAGGCGGTTCCACGTAACCGGCTGGTTTGAGCCCGGTGTATGGTGCGCCCTCGCCAGCACGGTGGAGCCTAACGAGGGTTTCAAAGAAGTATATGTCTGCCAACTCTCTGGCTTCTGGCCCTTTTGACCGCACGTTGGTCGCTTTGTCGAAGGCAATGCGTATCTCTTCTTCGCTCTCCTTGTTTACCCATTTCAATACCGGCGCGATGTTGCCCGTCTCCAAGGCCAACCGCGCTTCCGTTACCACGGGGCCGTCGAGCGTGTCGCAGTGGGCTAGGGCTTTATTGGGCCATATCATCAGAGCAATTATCCCGATAATCCCGATGACAACCGCAAATTCAACCGCTTTACTCGTCAAGGAATACATTTCAACTCTCCTTTCGGGTCTTGTTTTAGAAACTCACATCTTTTACCATCCCTTCGGTTGCGCCTTAGTCTTTTAAAGCGCATAAATTACCTCCTTGTCGTTGAAGCTGTGGTATTAAAAGCTTTTTCTGACTCGTCCGCCGTGGGATAGAATTCTGTCTCTTCCTTTTGAATGCGCAGGGCAAGGGCCGCAAAAAACGGTACGAGCTATAACCTTTCCTACAGATCCTCCCACGTATCGCCGCTTGTACAGAAACCGTTCAGCTGCCTTTCGAGATAGCGCTTCAGGACTACTGCGTTATTGTGCTCCCTATCCTTAGCTGCGAATAGGAGCGTAACGTCGCCATTTATTGCAGCCTCAAGTATGGCTTTTAAGACGTCAGGTTTTCCGTCGAGTTCGAGCGCATAATCGCGCGCGAACTCTTCCCATTTAGCGAGTTCGTGGGCGAACTCACGGCGAAGGACTTCGCTGGGCGCTGCATCTTTAAGCCATCCGTCGAGCTTCAAGTCGTCTTTCTTTACCCCTCTTGGCCACAGGCGGTCCACCAGGAAGCGCTTGCCGTCCGATGGAGAGGGAGGGTCGTAAACGCGCTTTGTGTAAATCATCTGGCCACCTCCTCGGCCAGCTCCTCTCCCAATTGGCGGCAACGATCGAGGGCTGCCCTGTCTGGTTGCCACTTGGCCTTAATGCTTTTTGCGGCGACTTTTATCCCGGCATCAGAAAGAGCTTCTTCGATTTTGCCTACTGCCTCGCCGCTCCATCCGTAGGAACCGAAGGCGGCGCCCACTTTGTTTTTGAATTTAAGCCCTCGAAGGTCCTCCAACACGGGCGCAACCGTGGGGAGGATACCGTTGTTTAGCGTCGGAGAGCCGATGATCACGGCCTTTGCCTTGAAGATCTCTACGATCACGTCGTTTCTATCCGATGCGGCCAGGTGGATGAGTTTGTTGGGTATTCCTTTGACTGTAAGGCCACCGCTTATGGCCTCTGCCATCCTCAATGTGGCTTTCCACATCGTGTCGTAGAGGATGACGGCCCCTTTTTGGGGGATTTGGCGCGCCCACTCTTGGTAATTCTTCACAATCTGAAGCGGATCTTTGCGCCAAATTACGCCGTGGCTGGGGGCGATAATATCTACGGGAAGCTGCAAAGAAAGAAGTTCGTCGATCTTCTTGAGCACAAGGTCGCTGAAGGGGGTGAGGATGTTTGCGTAATATTTGAGCGCTTCCTCGTAAAGCTCTTCTTGATCCACTTCATCGTTAAAGCGAAAGGCCGTAGCATAGTGCTGGCCGAAGGCGTCGTTGGGCATAAGGATGTTTCGACCCGATATGTAAGTGAACATACTGTCAGGCCAATGCAACATCGGGGCGTCTATAAAGAGAAGCTCCGAGGAGCCGAGGGAAAGGCGCTCCCCGTTTGACACCGTGCGAATATTCCAATTCTGATGGTAGTGCCCGGGTATGCTTTCCAATCCGCGCTTTGAGGTTATAAGGGTCGCGTTTGTGGCGATTCTCATAACCTCGGGCAATGCGCCGGAGTGGTCCATCTCTGCGTGGTTTGTGACGACGTAGTCGATCTTGGAGGGATCTATGATCTCGCGGATATTATCCAAGAGCCTGTCGCTAAAAGGTTCCCACACGGTGTCTATAAGAGCCACCTTTTCGTCCACAATGAGATAGGCATTGTAGGATGACCCTCTATGCGTGGAAAGCTCGTAGCCGTGGAATTTGCGGATGCCCCAATCCACGGCACCTACCCAGTAAACTCCTTTGGAGATCTCGACCGCCATTTTAAACGCCTCCTCAACCTGCCCTTTCGGGCCTTAGGGTTACTGATCTCTCCTTAGGTTTTAATATTTAGGTATCATAATACCATAATTGGTTTCTCTGTCAAGCCCTCGTAAGAAGGCTGCTTGGATTCATGACATTTTCCTTAGCTTACAGGGCAAGGCCGCTAAAAGGTGGATTAGGTTATGTGTCGTTATAAGACGACCTGACGGCCGCATAAAACTGGTCGGCGGGCGGACAGGTCATTTTCGTCTCAATACAATACACTGCGAGGGGGCATTTTGCCCCCTCGCAGTGAGTGGTTTCTTATCTATGAGTATTAGGCGATTTCGCCTATTATTGTCGATTTTCAGAGAAGTTGAGCCGCTGTTCGAACCGCCATCGCGCTATCTCGTTTTGGAGAGAAAGCATCCTTTCATGAAGTTGGGATGCCTTAGCCCTATCTATGCGGCCTTCATACACCATAGACTGAAGCTCTAAACGAGTTCTTTCGAGCTGGCGCATATTTTCGGCGATCTTGGGCGGAATTTCTGTGCCGTAAGGGGCATTGTTCAATCGCGACCTCGAGTCAAAATCGCCCCCCTGTGGGCCGTATCCCCAGTTCATCGCACCCAGCCCGTAACCGCATCCTCCGTAACCTGACCTCCAGCCTCCCATCATGCCTCTGGGGCCATAACCTCCGCCCCACATGTGGTGCGGTTCGAATCCATAACCGCCATACGCTAAAGCGGAGCCAGCCGCCGCAACGAGCGCTACCAATGCCAAAACGGCTATTGTCGAACGTTTCATGCCTATCGCCTCCTGTACTTTGTCTCTAATTTCTAACTTGGTTCGATTTTATTCTCGGTTATTAAGTTGCGCCTCGGCATTTTACGAAGCCCTAAGATAGGCAATAATACGCAACCCTGGGGATGGCTCTGGTTGCCCCCTTCATCGTAGCTGCGCCGGAGCGGCATTATATGCAAGCAGCGTTAACTTAAAATCTGCGGAGACTGCGGATCTTTTCGTGCGCCCAGTCGAGCACGGCCTTCAATCTGTCGTTTAAGAGAACCTGTGCCTCTTCGTATGGGACCCATCTGTATTCGTTGTGCTCCGGTCGCCCAAGCTCTGTAGAAACGGGAAGTGTAACTTCTTTCGCCTTTGACTCCGCTATGTAGAACCTCGCGACCTTGCCGCGACCGTATGGAGGGGTTTCTATGAAGTCGTCGTAAAACCGAAGGCCGGTTAAACCCGTCTCTTCAGCGACCTCACGCTTCGCTGCCTCAAGCGGATCTTCGGATTGCTCAATTCCCCCTTTGGGGAAGTCCCAGTTTCTGTAAGCTCGAAGTAGTAGATACAGGATTTTATTGCCTTCTACGAAAAATATGACGGCGCCTGAGCTTTTGCTTTTTACTTTCATTTTTAGTCGTTGCTCCTGCGGCAAGAGCTTACGGCATCTCTTATGCCCTCGTATCCTGTGCAGCGACATATGTTGGACGATAGCCACTCTTCAACCGTTTCGTCATCGGGATTTGGGTATTTACTCAAAAGCGCGTGAGCGTTGAGCAGAAAGCCGCTCGTGCAGAAGCCGCACTGAAATCCACCGTAATCGGCGAAAGCCTTTTGGAGTTCAGGGTCGTTTAGGCCCTCTATCGTAGTAACCTCATGCCCTACGGCTTCAACTGCAAGCATCATACAAGACTTCACCGGGATGTCGTCTAAAAGGACAGTGCAGGCGCCGCAATCACCGTTTTCGCACCCCGCTTTGGCGCCCGTCATACCTAAGCGCTCTCGCAAAACCCTAAGGAGTGTGTCCGCCGGACGCAGGGCGACCCGCCGCTTTTTGCCGTTTACAGAAAGCGTTACCTCGTTAAGCCCGCTGTATATCTTCATTACTTTCGCACCCCCAGCTCCTCAAAAATTTGAGCCACCGAAAGTTCCGTAAGCAAACGGCGGTAATCCGACGAGGCCCATACGTCGGATATAAACGACCTGGCAAAGGGTTCGATTAGCTCGGCAAAAGGACCCGCGGCGCTGGCGTCTTCTTTAAAGCCACCGGTTGAGTCGAGCAAAACGGGGTAACCGAAAGCTCCACTTAACGCGATGCGGATCGCGCCTTTTGCCTTAACTCCAGCTGCAGTTACGATGGGATAAGCGATGCGCCCTCCCTTTGTTTTGCGCACAACGCTATAGGGAAGTTCAAGCGCCTCCTTTGGCACCGCCATTTGCACCAGGAGCTCACCCGGCGCGAGTTTCAGCCTCTTGTCGAATATGGCCCTTAAAGGCACCCAGTGCGTAGATTTTTCTTCCGCAATTAAAGCCTCTCCTTCGCAAAGCAAAAAAGGGAGGATCGCCTCTCTATAAGGTAAGCGGCCGCAGACGTTTCCGCCGAGCGTCAGGCGGTTTCTTACGGTCCTGTCGGCAATGCCGCGGCAGGTGCGAGCAAGAAGCGGAAAGACCTTCGAATCGGCGATTTCAGAAAGCACAAGCGCGCTTCCAAATACTGCCCTTTCCCCTTTTATGCCTAAAACCCTGCATTCTGGTATCGATTTTATGTCTATGAGCGCACCAGGATAAATCTGCCCCTTTCGGCAAAGCGTGACGATTTCCGTCCCCCCGCCGTAGTAAAGGGGCGCCCTTTTGCTTTCTTTAAGCTCAGCATAGGCCTTTACGGCCTCTTCTATTGTTTCAGCCTTGCAGTAATCGAAGTCGAAAGGAATCATGCTTCTTCCCCCCTCATGACGCGCCATGTTCTTTCTGCCGTTACGGGAAGCTTGTTTATGGGTCTTCCTATGGCTCTTGAAACGGCGTTTGCGAGGGCAGCAGGAATCCCTATCACTCCCTGCTCTCCCATCCCTCTCATGCCGTAAGGGCCGTCTTTTTGTGGCGTTTCTACGAAGTCGATGTAATATTTCGGGTCGCTCCCGATGCGCGGTAGCTTGTAAGTGCGAAGCGATCCATTTACGACCTGGCCGCGGTCGTTAAAGAAAAAGCCCTCGCTCGTGGCGAAGCCCAAAGCCATTTGTATTGCCCCTGCGAGTTGGCCTCTTGCGATTGCGGGGTTTATCAGTTTACCTACGTCGAGCACAGAAGCTGCGGATATCACCTCGAAGCTGCCGTCGCGAAGGTCCAATTCGACCTCAACGGCTTGGGCGCCGAATGTCCATTCCAAAGCGGGGTGCCCTTGGCCCGTCTCAGGATCGATCTCGGTGAGGCGCCTGGCGATGTAGCGCCCCCTTCCTATAACCTGTCCTCCTACGGCGTGCCCGTTTTCGTAAACGTAGCCGAGCGCTACCTTGGACAGCTCAAGGCCAATTTCGGGTTCATCTGGCAAAAACACGCGCCCTCCCGAAACCTCAAGCTCCTCTGGCAGACAGTGTAAGACCTGGGCGGCAGTTTGTTTCATCTGGTTTATGGCGTCATCGCAGGCCTCGATGACGGCCTTTCCTACCATGAAAGTGGTCCTGCTCGCCGCGGTGGCCCAGTCGTGAGGGTGCCGCCTGGTGTCGAGTTCCGTTACCACGTGGATTTTATCGAGGCCAAGCTTCAGCCTTTCGGCGGCGATCTGTGCTATGGCCGTCATAGCGCCGGAACCTATTTCCACGGCGCCAGTAATCACGTTTGCGCTTCCGTCTTCGTTAAAGGTTACAATAGCCCCTGCATCGGCACTCGTGGGCATGGCCGGCGACTTCCAAAGGCAGGCTATGCCCTTGGCGCGCACCTTTCCGTTGCCTGTTTTTATCCTGTCCCCTTCGCTCCATTTGATCATTTCGGCGGTTTTGCTTATGCACCTGCGCAAGTCCCCCGTGTTCAAGTCGAGGACGCTCCCTGTAGGTGTCGTATCGCCGGCTTTTATGGCGTTTTTGAGGCGAAGCTCCACAGGGTCCATGGCAAGTTTTTCGGCCAGGACGTCGAGCGCTCTTTCTACGGCGGTGGCGAGCTCTATGTGCCCAAAGCCCCTGTAAGCTGTGGCGAAGGGGTGGTTTGTATAAACACAGAGAGAGTCGCAGCGCACGTTATCGACCTTGTACGGGCCCGTGCAGGATATGGCCGCGGCCCTGCTGATGTTTACGGCGTAGTCGGCATACCCCCCGCTGTCGAACAAAAACAACAGATCCATGCCGAGTATCTGCCCGTCCTTCGTTGCAGCTATCTTTATGGTTGCGTCAAGGCCTATATGGCCGGGCGAGGAGGTCATATCCTCCTCGCGGCCGTTGACAAGCTTAACTGGGCGGCCGCCCGCGCTTTTTGAAAGAAGATATGCCAACCCCTCGAGCTGGATCCCGGCTTTGCCTCCAAAACCGCCGCCCAGATATGGGGCTATCACGGCTATCTTTCCTATGGGGATGCCGAAACCGATAGCAAGGAGTGACCGCACAACGAAAGGGGCTTGTGTTGAAGATATGATTACGACGGACCCGTCGGGGCGGATTTCGGCTATCGAGCCGCGTGGTTCCATGGCGCCGTGGTCTCCCGGCGGAAAAGAGACGTCAACCTCCACTACTGTGTCCGCTTCCCTGAAGGCCCGCTCCACATCGCCTTTTCTGATCTTCGTCCTGTTTGCCACGTTTGTTCCCGGCTCTGGCATTATTGCCGGTATGTGTCGGTAAGAAGCCATGTCCTCGTGAAGGATGGGAGCGTCCGGCTTTAGGGCGTCCTTGGGCGAAAGCACTGGCCGCATCGGCTCGTATTTAACATCCACCAAAGCGGCTCCCGTCGCGGCCGCGGCTTCGTTTTCTGCCACTACGGCGGCTACGGGTTCGTAAAAATGGCGGACGACCCCTCTTGCAAGCGGGGGTTTGTCTCCCAGATAGATGCCCAAGTTCCATGGAAAGTCTTCCCCTGTTACTACGGCCAAAACGCCGTCTGCATTGCGTGCCTTTGACGTGTCTATCGAAACGATCCTGGCATGAGCGTGAGGGCTCGTGACTAAAGCGGCATGAAGCAGCCCCGGAAAATAAATGTCATTGACGTAGCGTGCCCTTCCTGTGACTTTCTCCGCGCTTTCTATACGTGCCATTGACTCTCCAACAGAGCGGAGTATGTCCTCCAATGCGCCTTCCCCCTCTTAAACTGAATTTATTTAATTGTATCACTAACCTTGGGGTCAGCTCTTTACTTTTTGTGTTTTAGGCCCTTCTACGCGTTTAGCGGTGGCACTACTCCTCTTGGCGCTTGGGCTCATATGCGCCGAAGGTGACGCCATAAGGGTGTGCCTTATCCAATGGTTGCAGGCACATAAACCCCGCCACTTAGGTCGGCCATTTTGCGGCAGAGATTTTCTTGGTCTTTGTGGCCGGTTGTCACGTCAATGAAAAACGAGAGCATGCCACGACGTCGCAAGACATGGCAGAGCTCAAACATCTCCTCGTAAGGATCTTCGGACAGCAAGATGGGCACATTGGGCTTGCCGTCGCTTATGACCACAATGGTTGATATCGCATCATGGTACTTAATTCCATACAGGCGCAGCATATCCAAAGCCTTCCGCAGGCCGTCAGGAAGCGGGGTAGAACCGCACACTGGGATCTCCTTCAATCTCTTGGCAGCAGCGACATAGTTGTTTGTGAAGGGAAGACATACAAAGGCCTCCGCAGGCCTCCCTTGTTTAAACGCTATCAGGCCAACCTTGTCCTTATAAAGCCTGGCGTCGCATAAGAGATCAAACGCCACGCCCTTTGCTTTTTCGAGCGTGACCCCCACGTGGACTGACCAGCTGTTATCCACCACAAAAGCGATGACGTAGTGAGAGCGATGTCTCTTTGTTTTCTCCCGCAAATCCTGCAATGTCACCTCAAAAAGGCTTCCATGAACTGCGGTTCGACAAACTGCAGCTCTCAATGTGGCATCCATAGCTATATTTGAAACATTTCCCTCGAAGAACTTTGGGCGAATATACTTGCCCTTTCCCTCGCCGATAACCTCCATGTCTCTCTTTCCGAGAGCAGATTGGGCTCTTCGCAAATGCCTCGCCGCCGTACCTTCATTTTCAAGCGACATCTCTTCAATCTCAGGTTGCTCGATAAAGGTCACGGCTGCCCCCTTCGCGTTTCCCTCCTCCTTAGGCTCTCCGTTAGTAGAAATGGGAACAGGCTCGCCCAATATCTCCTCGAGATGTCGCTGTAGCTCCCTGGTGTCGAGCTCCACGGGAGTGAAGGGATCATGGGGGAGGCGATGTCCCAAGGCAAGCGTGGCGGCCTCCAACATGTCTGATGCATTCACATAGGTGCGTCCATTGAAAGCGGCCATAGCTTTGGCGCACTCGAGGATAGTTATGTCAGCCCTGTGACTTTCTACCCCCATCTTGAGGACAAGGCTTGCGACCGCCTCATATAACCGCTCGGCTACGGATACGCTCGGAAGCAACCTTGTAGCTTGCTCGATGGAGCTTCTTAGGCGATGTTGTTCTCCCTGATACTGGGAAATGAAACGCTTTGGGTTTCTCAGGAAAGCTTCCCGCCGCTTCATAACTTCTGCGCGGAGTCTTTGGTCTTTAAGCGCTTGGTTTTCTACCTGGAGGCCTATTCTATCGGCTATCTGAGGGCGCAATTCCCCCTCTTCTGGGTTCATTGTGCCTATAAGGATGAAGCGAGCCGGGTGGCTTATTGAAATTCCCTCTCTTTCGACCACATTTACGCCTAAAGCAGCTGCGTCGAGCAGTATGTCGGTGATGTGATCGTCGAGGAGGTTTATTTCATCAATATATAAAATACCACGATTTGCCTTGGCTAAAAGACCCGGCTCCAAGGCTTTGATACCATCCTTGAGTGCCCGAGTTACATCTATGGTGCCTGCCACCCTGTCTTCGGTCGCGTTGAGGGGAAGGTCGACAAAACTGCGAGGCTTTATCGTAACAGGTAATTTTTCACCCTTCAATACTCTTTCTCTGCATCTGTCACACTGGGCCATTTCATCAGTAGGGTAACAGTTAAAATGACAATCTGATACGACCTCTATGGGCGGCAAGAGGACAGCCATTCCCCTTGCAGCTGTGGACTTAGCCGTGCCGCTCGTACCCTTTATGAGGACTCCACCTATGTTGGGGTTTATGGCATTTAGGACCAAGGCCATTTTCATGTGCCTTTGGTCTACAATCGCGGAAAAAGGGAAGAGATAATCATCCATCGTGACATCATCTTCTTCCATCATGAAAAATAGACTTAAAACATGCTTTGTCCTCAGTTATGCTCTTTTTAGACGTAGCGGATACCTCTAAAGTATCCGCTACGTCCCCTTTCTCTTTTTACGGCTTGCGCACTTTCCGTTTACCAAACGTCGGCTCCGCTGGAGGAATGGGCGGCATCTGCCATGTTGTGGTGATGGGAACAGGTGTGTCACGATTTATTATCACATCCAGCACTGTAGGTACGCCCGACTTAATCGCCTCTTCAAAAGCGCTGGCAAAATCCTGGGGCTTTTCTATACGTACGCCACGCCCTCCCATGGACTCGGCCATCTTGGCGAAATCCGGGTTCCACAGCTCTCCAGTCTTTGCCTTCTTGAAGCTGGTCCCTATCTCTCTTCCATCTAAGTAAAAACGCTGCAGGTCTCTGATGCAACCTATAGTGTAATTGTTAAGAATAACCCACACGGCTGGCAAGTCATATTCCACGGCTGTAGCTACAACGTGAGGCATCATAATAAAACCTCCATCGCTGCAGAGACAGACGCACGGTGACTCAGGTCTCGCGAGTTTTGCTCCAAGCACACCGCACACGCCGAAACCCATAGCTGCGAAGCCGCCCGCAGAAAGATGGGTCTTCGGTCGAGGTGTATCCCAGTATTGCTCCGCCCATGCTTGATTGTTCCCCACATCGGCCACCAAGATTGTGTCATCCGGTGCGCATTTGCGCATGTCCAAGAGCACGCGCCTTGGATCAAGGGGAACCTCTTCGTTCTTCTCGTAAGGGGTCACAAAGTTTCGCCATTCCGTTTTATAGCTATAGACCTCATCGAGCCATGCTTTGGAGTTGCACTTAACCCCTTTAGCCTTTGCCACCTCAAGCATCTGCCTTATGAAGCACTTAGCATCCGCCACGATACCGAGTGCCACTGGGTAGTTACGCCCAATTTCGCTGGGGTCGATATCGACATGGATGAGTTTTGTCGGGGGTATGTTGTAGGCATAGCCAGGAAGCCACGATGCTGCATGGAGATCGGCAAAGCGGGCTCCTATTGCCAATATGACATCGGCGTTTCTCGCTGCCTCCGCTGCTGGATAGTGTCCCCAGCAGCCTGCTACGCCCAGGTAAAGCTCCTCGCTTTCGGACATAACCCCTTTGCCCATCAATGTGCTATATACAGGGATACCCAGATAAGCTGCCAGAGCCTTTAGCTCTTCTGTAGCACCGGAAACGACCACCCCGCCCCCGGCCAAGATGAGCGGTCTGGGTGACTTGACGAGCATGTCGAGAGCCTTCTCTATGGCCTCTGGGGAGGCTTGTGTGCGCCAATTAATGGGCATAGACCATTCTTCTGGTTCTGGGATCTCTACGTCTGCCTTCTTTATGTATAAATCATAAGGTATGTCCAAGTGACAAGGCCCGGGTCTCCCTGTGCGCATTAGCTTAAAAGCTTTTGGAAGATATCTAACCAAGTCTTCAACCTTATGAACCTGCCAAGAATGTTTGACGACGGGCTTCGCAACAGAAGGAAAATCAGCAGGGAAGTAGCGATATTCCTCCTGAAGGGCGCCTGTATCGAACTGGTCTGTAGTAACCTGCCCTGTAATGGCAAGAAAAGCTGACGAGTCGTAGAAAGCATTGGCTAAAGCTATCATTAGATTCATAGGACCCGGGCCAGTTGAGGTGTATACGAGAAGTGGAACGCCTGTGAGGCGAAAATATGCATCCGCCATAAACCCCGCTGCTTGCTCTATGCGTGGCCAAATGACCTGAATCTTATCCGTCCTGTCGTAAACGCCGTCCAAAAACCTATTGCTCCATGTCCCGCATAGCCGAGGATATAAGGGATTTTTTCTTTGATAAGATACTCAACTATAATCTCATTCCCACTATGCTCAGCCATAAAACTCACCTCCGTCTTATCTTTTGAAGTGGTAGCGTTATGCTAACTCTAAAAACCACCTCCTTGCTTTTTGGTTTCAAAGATTTAGTTGCAAAAAACCACTAAGATCTTACAGTTAACAAGATGTCGGGAAGGCACGCTTTTAAGAAAATTATATGTCTGGGTATAATGTTACGCAAGTCAACAAGCTGCCGCCGTGGTTGAGGGCAGGCAGAGAAGTTAGCCGAGGTTTGTTCTTTTTAGCTCTGTGGCAAGGAGCGGTGGTCCTATCCAAGGGCGAAAACAAAGGAAAGGTACCGCGGTGTTTGACCACGAGATTGGGCTATCTTTGCTTTCGCTGGGGAAAAGTTCACGAAAATGATGCTCGAGGCAGCTATCTGAAGTTGCCCAAGTTTACTTAACTCCACTTAGCGGGAATTTCGACATCTTCCCTCCGCTTATTGCCTCTTGAAACTCCTTGCGTATCCTTTGACTTGCTGGTACTTTTCCCTTGGTGGTCTACTCTCTATTGGGTTTTGCAATAAATCTACTTTACTTAAGGCCACCACTTTTTACAGGAAGTATAAGACGTGACCTCATAGCATTCCTCCTCATCACTATAACCAGATTGAAAGCATAGAAACATAGGGATTTTTTCGAACGGATTCATAATTCTTGACATTTAATCCATTTTACTTATACTTATAACACATGCACTTGCGAAAGAAATTGTTATTTGCTTATACGGCAGTGAGGTTTGTCAGGTATTTACTGAAATAGGTAAACAGGCAGCTTCAAAAAGCTCAAAAAGCTCAAAAAGCTTATAGGAGGTGGATCATATGTCCCAACAGCAGTCACAAATGAACGTCGGCAGTGAGGAGCAAAAAAGTAGGAGAGAGATGTTGAGCGTTTTATTAGGAGCGGCGTTTTTAATGGCAACGTCTTCTATAGGACCAGGCTTTTTGACGCAGACAGCCGTTTTTACAGCGCGACTAAAGGCTTCTTTTGCCTTTGCGATTTTGCTTTCAATTATTATAAGTTTGATCGTTCAGTTAAATGTTTGGCGGATACTGGCCGTTTCTAAGATGCACGCTCAAGACGTAGCTAACAAAGTATTTCCAGGGCTTGGGTATTTCATCGCCTTTTTGGTTGCCCTGGGCGGATTAGTGTTCAATATAGGCAATGTCGCAGGTGCCGCTATGGGGCTAAGGGTGGTTGTAGGAATACCCATTGTATGGGCGGCAATTATTAGTGCATGCATCGGGATAATGCTATTCCTTTATAAAGAAATGGGGCGAGCCATGGATCAATTTACCAAGATATTAGGTTTTATCATGATAGCGCTGGTCATATATACTGTATTTGTCACCAAACCTCCCGTTGGGATCGCCATAAAAGAGGCTTTCATGCCTTCTCAAATCGACTGGATGGTCATTATTACACTGATCGGTGGCACAGTCGGAGGTTATATTACCTTCTCCGGCGCACATAGACTATTAGACGCAGGGATTTACGGCGTTGAACGTGTTGGAGACGCGACCCGTGGGGCAACCAATGGGGTCTTAATAACAGCGGTCATGCGCATACTCCTTTTCTTAGCGATACTTGGGGTTGTCTGGGCAGGTCATACTTTAGATCCATCCAATCCTCCTGCTTCTGCATTTAGACTCGGCGCAGGAGAAATTGGCTACAGGATATTCGGCGTCATATTATGGGCAGCCGGGATAACATCTGTCGTAGGTGCCTCTTTCACGTCCATATCTTTCTTGCAGACTTTGTTTAAGAGTATCCAGAAAAATAACCGCTGGTGGATCATCGGGTTCATTGTAATATCCACTGCCATTTTAATAACGGTGGGGCAGCCAGTTACTCTGTTGATCTTTGCTGGTTCAGTTAATGGGCTGATCCTGCCCCTGGCACTTTTGTCCATTTTGTTAGCCGCACATAAAAAAGAAGTTGTCGGAGACTACAAACACCCCATTTGGCTCACGATAATCGGTTATGTTGTGGTAGCCATAACTTTATGGATGGGAATCGTCTCACTTGGGAAAATATTTACTATGTTTAAATAGATTTTCAGGGCAAAGAGCTTAAAACGAATTGAGAGTTCTTTGCCCTCATTTTTAGTAAAGCGAGAGGTGTATTTAATTGACTGAATATCTTGAACCTAAGATCCTCAGCGCTGGCGATAGTGCTGTAATAGTAGAGTTTGGCGATAGCATAGATATGAAGATTAACGCGAGGGTGCAGCAGCTCCGCCAGCACATTGAGCGAGGGCAGTTTAACGGCATCGTGGAATTAGTCCCCACATACCGCTCTTTAGCAGTTTATTTTGACCCTGTAGTGGTTGAGGATGTAGGGCTATTTTTTGAAAAGCTCAAAAAAATGGCCCAAAATACTAAAGGAGAGATCCCAGAAGGAGGCCTTGTCATCGTAATACCTGCATGCTATGGAGGTGAGTTTGGCCCAGATATGCAAAACGTCGTTGAGCATACAGGCCTCACCGAAGCCGAGATAGTAAAACGCCATACTGCGGTAGATTACTACTGCTACATGTTAGGTTTTACGCCTGGCTTTGCCTATTTGGGCGGTATGGATGAAAGCCTCGCTACGCCAAGGCTAAAGGAACCGAGAAAAGTTATCCCAGCAGGAAGTGTGGGGATAGCGGGAAAACAAACCGGCATATACCCCATAGATAGTCCAGGTGGATGGCAGTTGATAGGGAGAACTCCTTTAAAGCTTTTCGATCCCGAAGGTGAGCCACCATTTTTGATCGATGCGGGAATGCGGGTTCGCTTTCGCAGTATAGACCCAAAAGAGTATGAGGAAATAGCAGCCAAAGTTGCTGCCAAAAAATACAAACCAGAAATTTTAACGAAAAGCGGTGATGCAAAGTGATCTTTGAAGTATCGTCACCTGGGCTTCTTACGACCGTGCAAGACTTAGGCCGTTGGGGTTACCAAGGTAAAGGCATGCCAGTAGCGGGAGCCATGGATTCACAGGCTCTAAAAATAGGCAATATTTTAGTAGGTAATGAGCCAAAAGATGCAGCCTTTGAGATTACGGCGATGGGGCCGACACTGAGCGTAACAGAAGGCGAAGGCCTCATCGCCGTAACTGGAGCGGAAATAGATTTCACTATAAACAAAGTTGAAGCACCTTTATGGCAATCCATAAGGGTGCAAGCTGGAGATACTATTACTCTATCAACCTTAAAAGGTCATGGTTGTAGGGCATATCTATGCGTCTCTGGCAGCATCGACGTTCCTGTAATAATGGGCAGCAAGTCGACATATTTAAGGGCCAAAATAGGAGGATTAGAAGGTAGAGCTCTTAAAGCTGGCGATCGGATTGCCACTGGGCCTTTAAAACCTTTGACTTGGCTTTCTGCCGATTTTACTTGCCCTGATCAGTTAAGACCGAAAAGGGACTTAGGATTGCCTTTGCGAGTAGTCTTAGGGCCGCAAGATGAGGCCTTTACAGAAAACGGCATAAAGACCTTCTTGGAATCCGAGTACACGATAACAAACGAAGCGGATAGGATGGGTTACAGGCTTGAGGGCCCAGTAATAGAACATAAAACCGGACCAGATATCATTTCGGATGCTATACCTTTGGGCACAATCCAAGTGCCTGGGCATGGCAAACCGATATGCATGTTAGCTGACAGGCAAACTACTGGAGGCTATACAAAGATAGCTGTGTTATGCACTCCTGATATAGCAACCTTAGCTCAGCGGATGCCAGGGCAAGCAGTGCACTTTAAAGCCGTATCTTTAGCTGAGTCAATTGCCGCTGCGCGAAAAGAGAGAGAGCAAATAGAAGAGCTACTTGAATTGCGGGCTTCTTGTAGATCTCGTAGGAGTCCTTCGCAAACAAAGAAGCTTAACAAGACCTTTCATTGGACGCTAAAAGTGAGGGATAAATCCTACGATGTAGTTGTGGAAGATCTCAGTTAACTTATTGGGAGGTGCGTTTTCGATGTATGTGATAGATTTAAACAGTGACTTAGGTGAAAGCTTTGGTGCTTGGAAGATGGGTAGCGACGAGGCCGTTTTGCAGTTTGTCAGTTCAGCCAATGTAGCCTGCGGTTTCCATGCAGGCGACCCCATGGTCATGCTTGCCACTGTGAGAGCTGCCAAAGAAAAGGGCGTTGCCGTAGGGGCACATCCAGGCTATCCAGATCTAATCGGTTTTGGTCGAAGGAATATAGATGTAACCCCGGATGAGGCGTACGCATATACCTTATATCAAATTGGCGCTTTGCAAGCGGTATGCAATGCTCTTGGTTGCAAGCTGCAACATATCAAGGCTCATGGAGCATTATACAATCAGGCAGCTAAAAATCACGCTTTAGCAGTTGCCATTGCGCGAGCCGTTAAAGACGCTGGCAACGGTCTCATTTTGCTTGGCCTTGCCAACTCGGAATTCGATAAAGCCGCTGCCGAGGTAGGGGTACCCTATGCCGCTGAAGCCTTTGCCGATAGGGCTTACCAAGCGGACGGAACATTGGTACCGCGTAAAGTCCCTGGTTCCATGATACATGACGTTAACCTAGCCGTGGCGAGGATGATCCGTATGGTCAAGGAAGGCAAGATCGAGACCATAGATGGCAAACTCATCGACCTCAAACCGCATTCCATATGTTTGCATGGAGACTCCCCTAAAGCAGTTCAAATGGCTAGTGAGGTAAGAAAGGGCTTAGAAGCAGCAGGAATAGCGATTAGACCGATATCCGAGGTAATTAAGGCATGAAGGCAATAGACTATGCTATGAATACGCCCCAAGAGGTTCGCTTAGCCATAAGAAAAAAAGAGTGGATAGGTCCCACGGCAGGAATGGCTAAGGGGCATGTGCAGGCAAATTTGGCCATATTGCCAAAGGATTTAGCTTATGATTTTCTTGTTTTCGCGCAGCGTAATCCTAGACCATGCCCCGTGTTAGACATAACTGAACCAGGAGATCCTGAGCCAAAACTGGTGGCAAAAGGGGCGGACTTGCGGACTGATTTGCCCAAATACAGAATATGGAGGAATGGCGAGCTCGTTGACGAACCCACTGATATACTATCTTACTGGCGCCAGGACCTTGTGGCTTTCTTGCTCGGATGTTCTTTCACCTTTGAGTCGGCTTTGTTAGACGCTGGTATTCCAGTTCGTCATATCGAATGTGGTTGCAATGTTCCTATGTATATAACGAATATTCAATGCCTCCCTGCCGGAAGGCTCTCTGGCCCTATGGTAGTGAGTATGAGGCCTATCCCAGCACACCAAGTGCCAAAGGCGGTTTTAACGACAGGGCGTTTCCCAGCAGTTCACGGTTCACCTGTGCACATAGGCGATCCTACTATTATCGGTATAAAGGACATCAGCAAACCGGATTTTGGCGATTCCGTACCAATAAACCAGGGGGAAATGCCGGTATTTTGGGCTTGTGGCGTCACTCCACAAGCAGCTTTGATGGCAAGCAAACCTCCCTTTGCGATAACCCATGCGCCTGGCCATATGTTCGTCTGTAATCCTAAGGATTCAGATTACGCCATATTTTAAGAACTTAAAGACCTATAGATGGCTTTTGTTTTAAATTAAAAGAGATGACGAAAAATCATCGCTGTATTTTAAAGATCCATGACTCTAACCTAACTTTTGCACCGTGATCTAAATTTTTGACTGATTTTGCCCATTCAGTAGTTGGAAAGCCTTTAAAAAATAGTGACTATCAGTGTAGGATGGGTGTGTTCGAGTTTTGAGGAAAGACCTATGTTGAAGGAAGTGTATTGGAGGGCAGGCAGAAAAGTTAGCCGAGGTTTGTTCTTTTTAGCTCTGTGGCAAAGGGAGAGGAGATTGGCTTTGGTCGACAGAGAAAACAAAGAAAGGTGCCGCGGTGGTTGACCAGAGAAATAAATGGGAGCGGGAGCCATATCTTAACGAAGAAGAGATTTGCCTATCCAAAGCAAAACCAATCAATACTTAGCGATGGCAACTTTTAGATTAAAACGTTGCGAAGGAGCTATAGAGAGACGTCGACACCGTCATCGACAGGGGGTTCAAGAGCATGGGCAGAGCTGGACTGCTGAGGGGGTACAAACTACGGGTGTGGTGCTATAACAAAAGCAGCTGGCTTGTGTTCTGGTCGAGACAGCACAGCTGCTGAGTGAGCCCCCAACTGATAAACACAACGAGGAAAACCGCGCAGTTGACAAGCGCGGATGAGCGCGTATAATGGAGCGAAAGCTAAACCATAGGTGATTTTTAATGGGCTTACGAAATCAAAGTTTGCCATAAGACCCTGGTGCTCCCACGACGAACGAGCGGGAGCCCGGGGTCTTTTTTTATGCCAATTTCTCTGTCTTAAAGGAGGCGATTTGTATTGGAAGAGGTATGCCTTTCCTTGAGCGACGGTGCCCAATGGAGGGGGCTTGGACAATTATACGGAAAAGATGTAGAGGGTGAAGCGGTTTTTACCACAGCCATGAGCGGTTACCCTCAGTCCATTACGGACCCTTCTTATGTCGGCCAGATCCTGGTGTTCGCCTTTCCCCCCGTGGGGATTTACGGCGTGGATCACCCACTTGAGAGCGAGCGCCCGCAGCCGCGGGCTGTGGTGGTGGGGACGCTTCGGGAGGCACCGGAAGGCTTAAGCCTATCTCGGTGGCTTGAGGAGCACAATACGCCCCTGATAACGGAAGTCGATACGCGCTCTCTCGTCCGACACCTGAGAGAGCGCGGTACTGCCATGGGGCGAATATCGCGTGATGGCGAGGCTCCTCGGACTTCAGAGCTCCCTCCGCTGGTTTCTGAGGTCTCTGCGAAGGAGGCGGCTGTATGGGAGGGAGATGGCCCCACGGTCGCCGTAATGGATTACGGCGCGAAGATGGGCATCATTAGGGAGCTCGTCAAGCGAGGATGCCGCGTGGTGCGCCTGCCCCATAACTGTGACCCAAAAAGCGTCTTGGCCTTCGACCCGGCTGGCGTGATCTTGAGCAACGGTCCCGGCGACCCCTCTAAGCTGCGCACCGAAATCTCGGTCGTAAAGGATCTCTTGGGGAGCGTCCCAATCATGGGCATATGCCTGGGGAATCAGCTCTTGGCCCTGGCGTGCGGCGCGCGGACCGAGAAGCTTCCCTACGGGCACAGGGGGGCGAACCATCCGGTGTGCGAGATCTCATCCGGCAGGGGGTTCGTGACGAGCCAAAACCACGGTTACGCCATCGTGGAGGAAAGCCTTCATAACACAGGTCTGGTTGTGACTTATCGCCACCTGAGCGATGGGAGCGTGGAAGGGGTCTCTCACAGGGAATTTCCCGCCTGGGGCGTTCAGTTTCACCCGGAGGCTTGTCCCGGTCCCAGGGATGTAAATTTTCTGTTCGATCGCTTTGTCGATTCTTTGAAAGGAGCGGCGTACAATGTCCGTTAAAAGCGTATTAGTCCTCGGTTCGGGCCCCATAAAGATAGGCCAGGCCGCGGAGTTCGATTATTCGGGGAGTCAGGCCTGCAAGGCCCTCCGCGAGGAGGGGTGCCGCGTGATACTTTTGAACAGCAATCCCGCTACTATACAGACCGACGTCACCATGGCTGATGTGGTTTACATAAAGCCGATGAACGCCGAGACCATTTCTTCGATAGTGAAGGAACACCGTCCAGAAGGGGTGATAGCGACGTTAGGAGGGCAGGCGGCCCTGAACCTGTGCGTCGAGTGCGAAGAAAAAGGGATATGGCGCGATGCGGGCGTTGAGGTCCTGGGTACCCCAGTGGAGGCCATAAAGGCGGCCGAAGGAAGGGAGCCCTTTCGAAACCTCATGCGGAAGATCGGCCAACCCGTACCTTCCAGCGCCCCCGTGACATGCGTGGAAGAGGCGCTGGAATTCGCTCGCAGCTGCTCCTACCCCCTCATCATCCGCCCCGATTTCACGCTGGGCGGGACTGGCGGCGGCGTCGCGCAAAACGAGACAGAGCTGAAAAAACGAGTGGAAGAGGGATTAGACGCATCGCCCGTTCACAAGGTCTTGGTGGAGGAGTACCTCGTTGGATGGAGGGAGTTTGAGCTGGAAGCCATGAGGGATGGCGCAGGAAATGCCATCTGCGTCTGCGGCATGGAAAACGTGGACCCCATGGGCATACACACGGGAGACAGCGTCGTGGTTTCGCCCATCTTGACGCTATCTGACCGTCAATGGCAGCGCCTTCGCTCCGCCGCTTTCGCGATAGTCGAGGCGCTGGACGTGCGGGGAGCTTGCAATGTGCAGTTTGCGCACTCACCGGACGGGGAGGCTTATTACGTGATAGAGGTGAACCCACGAGCCAGCAGGTCGAGCGCCCTGGCGAGCAAAGCCACGGGATATCCGATAGCGAGGATGGCAGCCAAGATCGCCCTCGGGAAGCGCTTGACGGAAATCCCGAACCCTACCACCGGCGTAGGAAGCGCTATGTCGGAGCCGTCCCTCGACTACGTGGTCGTCAAGCTCCCCCGCTGGTCCTTTGAGAAGTTCCCTGGGGCCGATGTTCGGCTTGGGACGCGGATGAAGTCCACGGGCGAGGTCATGGCGATAGGGCTTACATTTCCTCAGGCGCTGCTCAAGGCCTTCCGTTCCCTGGATGCCCCTTCACCTTTGACAGACCGTTATTTTAAAGAGGCAGCGTCCGAAGAGCTCTGGAAAGAGTGTTCGCTTCCCACTCACAGGCGCATGGGTGCGATGTTGGAGCTTTTGCGCCGCGGCGCTGCGTGCGAAGAGCTTTCGCACGCTACGGCGATCCACCCGTATTTTGTAGGCGAGCTCAAAGAAATCGTGTCCGTCGAGGATCAGCTTAAAGAGGGACCTTCACCGGATGCTCTGAAGAGAGCCAAGTTTTACGGCTTTTCGGATGAGGATATAGCCGGCCTTTGCGGCACATCCGAAGAGGTTGTTAGGGCATCCCGCCGCTCCCTTAGTCTTGAGATCGCCCACAGGGAGGTGGACGGCTGCGCCGGTGAGGTGCCGGCCAGCTCCGGCTACTTCTATGGCGTCTACGGCGCCTGCAGCGACCCTTCCGTTTTGCGGGATACCCCTGCCGTGGCCGTGCTGGGTTCTGGCCCCATCAGGATCGCCCAAGGCGTGGAGTTCGACTACTGCTGCGTAAAGGCCATAGAGAGCTTGAGGCGCCGGGGCCTTCGGGCCGTCATGATAAACAACAACCCCGAGACGGTGAGTACCGATTACGATATCTCGGATGCCCTCTACTTCGAGCCACTCCATGTCGAGGATGTGACGGCCGCTCTCGAGCGCGAGAAAGCTGTAGGGGTCTTCTGCTCCTTCGGCGGGCAAACCTCGCTGAAGCTCGGGATTCGTCTCGCAAAAGAAGGCGCATGCCTCTTAGGCACAGGCATTCCGGCGATAGAGGCCGCCGAAGACCGTAGCCAGTTCTGTGAACTCCTCGAGGAGCTTTCGATATCCTATCCTGAAGGTAATGCGGTGCGAAACCCCAAAGAAGCTCGCGCGCTGGCAAAAAGGATAGGCTTTCCCCTCATAGTGCGCCCCAGTTTCGTCATAGGGGGGATCGACATGCAGGTAGTATACGACGAAAAGGAGTTGGAGGAAGTTACGGCGCGTGCTTTCACCCACGCGCCCCTGCAATCGGTGTTGGTGGATCGCTTTCTCCAGGGAAGGGAGTTCGAGGTTGACGCCGTATGTGACGGTGAAGACGTGCTCATCCCTGGGATATTCGAGCATCTTGACCCTGCTGGGGTGCACTCCGGCGACTCTATAGCCCTCTTCCCTGACATCTCGCTGACGCCAAAAGAGAGGGAGGAGGTCGTGGAGATCGTAAAGGCCCTATCGGAGGCGTTGGATGCGCGAGGGCTCCTCAACGTGCAGTTCGTCCTCCACGACGACAAGCTCTACGTAATAGAGGCAAACCCGCGGGCCAGCCGCACCGTTCCCATAGCGAGCAAGCTCTCAGGCATCCCCATGGTAGATCTGGCCGTGGGCGTGGCCTTAGGGGAAAGGCTTGGGAGCGCCGGCTTCGGGTTGGGGCTTGTAGAGCATCAAGGGCCTGTGGGCGTAAAGGTGCCCGTCTTTTCCACTGACAAGCTGCCCGGCGTAGACTCACGTCTCGGACCGCAGATGCAGTCTACTGGGGAATCGTTGGGTGTGGGGCGGACGTTTTCGTCAGCACTTTGCGAAGCGCTTTCGGGCGCCGGGTGGCGCATCCCCAAGTGCGGACGCATCCTCTTTAGCGTGCGAGACGATCAAAAGCCCTTTTTGTCGCCCATAGCCTCGGCTTTTTGCGCCATGGGATGGAAGCTATTTGCGACATCCGGCACAGCCGCGGCGCTTTCTAAATGGGGCTTGCCCGTCGAGGCGGTCCCTAAGGGCGAGGCCTTGGTAAAAGCCATTGTAAAGCGCTCCTACGACATGATCATAAACGTCCCAGGGAGCAGGTTGAGCACCGTTAGAGACGGTTACGCCATGAGGAGGGCTGCTGTGGAAACCGGGATACCGTGCTTCCACAGCTTGGAGGTGGCTCAGGCGGTCGCCTCAGCCCTGACGGCCGCGGAGATGTCCGTTACAGTTACGCCGTAAATATGGGGAGGTCGGCCAGGTAGATGAGGTCTCCTCCGTAGGCGTCTCCCTCTTTCAAGACCGCCGCTCTCGTGGTTATGATGGCCCCTGTATGAGAGAGTATCTCCTCCACGCCGCGGATGCTCCCGCCGGTTGAGACCACGTCGTCCACGATGGCCACCTTGCGGTTTCGCAGGAGCTCTACGTCAGGCCCGTCTATCACCAAGAGTTGGCTCCCCTTAGTGGTTATAGATTTCACCTCCACGCTCAAGGGATTTTGCATATACCCCTTCACGCTCTTTCTGCAGACCACGTAGCGCGGGTGCCCCAAGAGCGTGGCGAGCATTTGGAGCAGAGGTACCACCTTTGCCTCCGGCCCAACCATGATCTCGAAGTCCTTCCCCGCAAGCTGTACAGCCAGCGCGCCCGCGCAGACGTTTACCAGTTGCGCGTCCCCCAACATCACGAACGAGGCGATCCATAACCCCTCGTCCAATTGAACGACAGGGAGATCCCTCGTCAGCCCGCCGACGGAAAGCCTATAATGCGTCTGCCCTTCATATCGATAGCGCATATAAGTTCTCATCCTCCTCTATGACGTTTGCTTTTGTTTGCAAAAGCCCAATCCCTACAGTATTATTTGTAGCTGTCATCACAAATATGTCAATCTCTCGAGGAGGGCTCTGTATGTTTTCGTGGGAGGACTTATTAGCTGCTCTTGCTGTGGTGGTTAACGGGTTGCCCCAGGGGCTTTTGGCCTTATCCTTTGGTTTTGCAGCTCTGCCCACCGCCATCGGCTTCGCCATAGGGGCTTTGGGGGCCCTATTTTTTAGCTCCGTGGCTCCTATATCGTTTCAGGCGGAGTCCATAGTATTGGCCGGCACAATAGGGCAAAACCGCAGGGAGCGATGCAGCATCGTCTTCTACACCGGCTTGGCGATGGCGATCGTCGGAGGGTTGGGCTTGCTCGAGCCTGCGATAGCTTTTGTGGGGCCAGCGGTGGAAAACGGCATGATGGCGGGTGTGGGTGTGATACTGGCGAGCGTGGCCATCAAGATGGTGCGCTCCCGTGCCGTCGTAGGCTGGTCGTCGCTAATCGTGGCCTTGTTTATCTACGCCTATACGAAAGACCTCGTCTATACGATCGTAGGGAGCGTGGTCATCGGCACGATCCCCGCCCTCTTCGGCGGGCATGCCATGGAGGTGCACAAAGAGTACGAGCGGATAAAGAGGGTGCCGCTCGTCCTTTCATCAAGGGTGATACGCGGCACCCTCGCCATGATGTGCATGCAGATAGGCGGCAATATAGCGTATTCGGGGATCACGGGGAAGATCGCGAACGCTTCCGTCAATGTGGACCACGTAACGCTGTATTCGGGGTTGGCCGACGCAGCCTCTGCGTTCTTCGGAGGAGGTCCTGTGGAGGCGATCATAAGCGGCACCGGGGCGGCTCCTCACCCGATGACTGCTGCCATTTTGATGATGGCCGTTATGGCCGCCATCCTGGCCTCCGGGCTGTTACCGGTTTTGGGCAAGAAGGTGCCGAGCGAATCCATCGCCGGCTTTTTGTTCGTACTGGGGGCGCTGGTGGCGTTCCCGGCCAACATCCAGGCCGCCGTAGGCGCTAATCCCGTCGTGGGAGGTGTGGCGGCGGTGGTGACGGCAGCTACGGACCCATTTATAGGCCTCGTGGCAGGCCTCGCCGTAAAACTGCTTCTCTCTTTTGCAGGATTTTAGCAGCATTAGAAGATCAGCTCTATGAGCGGATCCGGAAGGTCCACGCCTAAGAGCCCTCGAAAAGCCCCATACGAAGCCAGCGAGAGGGCGACGGAGAAGGCAGCGACGAGCCAGAGGGGCAACTTCCCGCTCTCTTTGGATAAAAAAATGGCACAACAGAATATATAGAGCGCTGTCAGCATGGTGTAGCTCTTGGGAAGGAAAATGATATATAAAGTCGTTATGGCCGCCATGGCGAAGGCTTGAAGCGTAAAGCCTTTAAAGCCTTCGCCTGCGGAATTCCAGTCCCGCGCGGCCAGGATGACACCGATCGATAGCAAAAATAACCCCAAGCAGGCCGGCACCGCGGCAGAGCCCGGGTCTCCCACTATGAGCCTTCGTGGGATCCTAAGCGATGCGGCAAAATAAGCGGCGCCGAAGGATATCAGCGCCGCGTCTATGGCCAAGGCGAAGAGCCTTTTCACTGTTTTACGAGTCCCATCTCTTGCATTGTCTCTTTCAGATCCTCGTAAAGCTTATTGTAATAATCCATCATTTCCTTACAAACATAGAAGGTGTTCACGTAGCCGTTATCTCTCATGTAATTTTTCCACTCGATATCATCGACCGCTTGGATGACCAATCCTTCAAAGGCCGTCACGATCTCCTTGGGCGTCTTTGGCGGGAAGGCTAGCCCTCTGACTGAGCCGGCCGGTATGCCATGGTAGCCCAATTCACCCAGGGATGGCACATCCGGAAAGAGTGGACACCTGTCCTCTCCCACGGCAGCGAGCACTCGCACCTCCCCTTCCGGTCTCGCATGAGGGGCCACTTCTGAGCCCGAGAATATGCCGGCATCTACGTGCCCTCCTAACAGGGCAGCCCGTTCATTAGCTCCGCCGTCGAAGGGAACCACCACGAACTCCACGCTCAGTTTCCTGTTAATTGCCTGGGCCACTATATCGGTCAAGGCGCCTGCTCCGGCGTTGCCCATGGTTATAGTGCGAGGATGGGCCTTGATGTCTTCGATCAGGTCCTGGATCGTTTTCCACCTGCTGTCCCCTCTCACGGCGATGACGTATGGCTCCGTGTTTAAAATCGCCACATGGGTGAGGGAATCCCACGGAAACTGCGCGAAGCCTTGGAGGCAGGCGGTAAGGAGATGGGTTCCAGCTATGCCCACCGTATAGCCATTCGGCTTCGAGTTGTAGAGCTTGGTCAGGCCCACGGCGCTTCCGCCCCCGGGGACGTTGTCTATCGCTATGGGTGCCGGGTAATGCTTTTGGAGCACCTGGGCAAATTTGCGCGCCAGCACATCGGTGCCGCCGCCGGCCGAAAAGGGGACAATGATCTTGAGCGGTTCGCTTGGGTATTCGTCGCCTTGCGCAAAAATCGTCACCGGCAGGGCAATAGCAGCAAATATCGCCAGCAGCAATGATGCCAAGAGCACCTTCATTGCCTTCATCTTCACCCCTCCTTCGATGTCTCTTTAACGCTTCTTATTATACTACGCGCATTGAACCCCCTAAGGTTGCTTCATCTGCCATTACGGCATTAGGTTATCATTAAATTGTAGGCGGAATCCATAACAAGCATATGAAAATCCTGTTACAATCACATTAAAGCTGCTGCTTGCGGGCATAAGTGCCCAGTGGTAGGATTGCTGCAGCTTCGTTGCAAAGAAATCATTGCGTCAATTACAGGAGGTGTATATTTTGAGAAGCGATAGGGCAAAAGCGGGAATAGAGAGGGCTCCGCACAGGTCATTGATGCTGGCCGCCGGATACTCCCGATGGGAGTTCGAGCGCCCATGGGTGGGAGTGGTAAACGCTTATAATGCCATCATACCAGGGCACATTCATCTACAGCGCATAGCTGATGCCGCCAAGGCAGGCATATATGCCGCTGGCGGGTTGCCTCTGGAATTTCCCGTCATAGGCGTATGCGACGGCATAGCCATGAACCACTTGGGGATGAAGTTTTCACTGCCGAGCAGAGAGCTCATCATGGATTCCATCGAGGTGATGGTCGAGGCCCATGCCTTGGATGCCTTGGTCTTGGTGACCAACTGCGACAAAATCGTCCCCGGCATGGCTATGGCGGCGGCGAGCCTGAACATCCCTTCTATTGTGATCAGCGGTGGGCCGATGCTCGCAGGCGTATACGAGGGAAAGGAGATAGACTTCTCTTCCCTATATGAGGCTGTGGGAAGCTGCGCCGCAGGCAAGATTTCGCGCGATGAACTCGATCGCATAGAGGAAACGGCTTGCCCGACCTGCGGTTCCTGCGCCGGCATGTTCACGGCGAACACCATGAATTGCATGATGGAAGCCCTGGGCCTTGCCCTCCCCGGCAACGGCACAATCCCAGCGGTGCTTTCGGCGAGAGAACGACTCGCCAAAGACACCGGAAGGGCTATAATGACGCTGATAGAAAAAAATATAAAGCCTCGAGACATCCTTACCCTTGAAACTTTCAAAAACGCCATCGCAGTGGACATGGCCCTCGGAGGCTCAACTAACACGACGCTTCATCTACCCGCCATAGCCCATATGGCGGGAATCAACCTCCCATTAGAGCTTTTGGATGAGATAAGCCGCAAATGCCCCCACCTCTGCAATATGAGCCCTGGCGGCCCTCATCACGTCCAAGATCTCTACGCCGCTGGCGGAGTGCAAGCTGTCATGGCACGCTTAACCGAGGCCAACCTAATCAACGGGGACTGCATTACTGTCACAGGACGCTCCATGGCCGAAAATTTAAAAGGCGTCAAGGTTTTAAACGACGACGTGGTACGACCGTTAAATAATCCATACCATAAAGAAGGAGGCATAGCAGTCTTAAAGGGAAGCCTCGCTCCGGACGGTGCCGTAGTAAAACAATCGGCCGTGGCACCTGAAATGTTGCGCCATCAAGGCCCAGCCCGTGTATTTAACTGTGAGGAAGATGCCTCCGCTGCCATACTGGGTGGGCAAATTAAGCCGAAAGATGTTGTAGTCATTCGATACGAAGGGCCAAAGGGAGGCCCCGGCATGAGAGAGATGTTAGGCCCCACGGCATCCCTTGCAGGCATGGGCTTGGACAAAGAAGTGGCCCTCATAACAGATGGGCGTTTTAGCGGTGCTTCAAGGGGCGCCTCGATAGGGCACGTTTCTCCCGAAGCAGCCGCTGGAGGACCCATAGCGCTAGTCCGCGACGGTGACATAATATCCATAGACATCCCAGCGAGAAAACTTGATCTTTTGGTAAGCGAGGAGGAATTAAAGGCAAGGCGCGCTTCTCTAAAGCCTTATGTACAAGAAGTAAAAAGCCATTTCTTGAGGCGCTATCGTCATTTTGCGACGTCCGGCGTAAAAGGAGCCGTATTGCTGGACGAATAAGCCTTTAGGGTTTAGTTAGATCGAAAATGTGGGCGGCACAGGTGGTCATATGGGCCTCTGTGCCGCCCACATTTTCAGCCGAGATCAAACTATCAGCTCTATACCGGCGCTCATGCACAATGTACAGTCTAATAATTGAAGGTCATTTGCGCACGGTCAAATGACAGTATATCGTGTCACCGAGGAGCTGTATCGCCGCCTATTATATCGGCGTAGAGTGTTGAGATTAAACTCGAAGTGCTCGATATAACCGTGAACCGCGAATTGAAACAATGACAAGTTAGCTAAAATCCTTACCGGTCCCTGGCCCATTTTGCCTTTATGAAAGTGTATACAATCAAGACACCTTCCTAAGGGACTCAAGTTTAAGTATTATTATAATAACAATGATTTGTTCGGCTAACTGTGATATTTCCTGTGCGATTTCATGGTGAATGTTGAGTAATCATCGAATATTTTGTTGTCGGTAACATATTTCAATGACATTACGAAGAAGACTCAAATAGCAATATGAAGTTGTGAGATGGAGTGTTACAGAGTCTATAATTAAAAGCATTTGTAAATCGCAATAATAGCTCCTTGACATAAGAATCAGTTCCTGGTGGACAACAATGATTCAATACCTGTTTTTGGTTACATTTCTGTTTTCGGAACTCTTATCAGTATTTGTCGGCTTCTTGATTGTTCTTTCATAGAACCTTAAGCCTTGCAATTTGAGATGGTCGTTTACTTGCTTAAAATTGTTTATCTGAGGCACTTAGATTTTAATGGTATCCAGCAAAAATATTAATGCATACCATTCTTAATAAAAAGTGAGAGTTTGAGATGTTTTAGCGTGCCAAGATGCTATAATTTGATTCAAAATATCTAAGGAATTCAACTAAACCTATATTGTTGTGGGTTGATACGGACTGATTATACATGACTTAGTAGTATATCAAAAGGGGGCGGATGAAGTGAGGAAAACGGTAGTGGCAATATGTGTGTTTTCGCTGTTTGTGGTTTTGAGCGGGGCTGCCGTGGCAGCGGATACGATTAAAATAGGAGCTATCTATCCGTTCACCGGTCCTATGGCTGGCACAGCGAAGATGTGCAGAGACGGAACATTGATGGCGGTTGATATCATCAACAACAAATATGGATTCGATTTCTTGTTTGCAGATACAGAAGGCATTCCTTCCCTCGGCGGTGCTAAGATTGAGGTGGTTTTCGCCGACAGCGCGGGCGATCCAAAGACGGGGATGAGCGAAGCGGAGAGGCTTATCACTTCTCAAAAAGTCGTAGCTCTGGTCGGCTGTTATCAAAGCTCGGTTACGAAGACCGCGAGCCAGGTAGCAGAGCGGTATGGGATCCCTTACGTCAATGGAGATTCATCTTCTCCTATGCTGACCGAGAGAAAGTTTAAATGGTTTTTCCGCACTGACCCACATGATGGTTTGTACGCCGCTCAACAGTTTGAGCATCTTATGCAGCTGGAGAAGGATTTCGGCGTTAGCCTAAGGCGCGTTGCTTTAGTCTACGAAAATACCGAATTCGGCACTTTTGCGTCCAGGGCCGAGGAAGAAGCGGCTAAGAAATACGGCTTTGAAGTGGTAGAAAACATCGCTTATACTACTGGCGCCACGAGCTTGACGAGTGAAGTGACCAGACTGATGTCTGCCAAGCCTGATGTTGTTATGATGGCTGCTTATATTTCAGACCAAATCTTATTTACTAAAACATTTAAGACGATGGGTTTCGCTCCAAAAGTGTGGCATAACACTGCAGCTCCGGGTGAACCGGCTTATTTGCAATCTGTGGGAGCTGACGGTAATTATTTGTTCCTGCGCCAAGGCTTTTGCGCAGATCAGGCGGTCAACAAACCGGTAATAGCGGATGTCATGAAGATATTTAAAGAGAAGTTCGGTCAAGAAATGCTGGCCGATGCAGTGCGTTCCTTCCATGCCCCTCTCGCCTTAGCTGACGCGTTTAACCGAGCTGGCACCACTGAACCTGAGGCCGTTCGAAAGGCTCTCCTCGAGACAGACATACCTGGCAAGTATTGCTTGTCTCCCTGGGAAGGGATTAAGTTTGACCCAGAGACTCACCAAAACGTTCATGCCCAATATATTATCTGTCAAATCCAAGACCAGAAGTTCTATACGGTATTCCCGAGCGAATTCGCTACTCGTAAGTCAGTTTTTCCATTTCCTAGCTGGGAAGGTCGTTAAGGTGAACGTGATAGTTTTTAGTAATTGAGGAGTGCAAAACTTAGAGGTGGCAGTTGCCTTAACTTAAGAAGGCAACTGCCACCCAAGCGGTGCAATAGCATCGCTGATTTGGGGGTGAAGGTGGTTGCTGTTAGGTTTTACTCACGCTCTGGTGGCGGGTTTGTTAATGGGGTTTGTTTATTCACTCATAGCGTCGGGTTTATCGCTGATCTTTGGCGTTATGAACATCGTCAATTTTGCTCATGGTGAGTTTTTGATGTTGGGCATGTTCGCCGCATATTGGTGTTCGGTCTTGTTGGGTTTAGATCCATTGGTGTCGATAGTTATAGCGGTACCGGTCATGTTTTTGATCGGCGTTGTGGTCTATAAGGTCATAATCAGGCGCGTTCTTAAAGGAAACCGGATAAGTCAAATATTAGTGACTTTTGGACTGAGTGTTTTTGTAGCTAACCTTGCCCTCTTATTATGGAGTCCAAACTATCGGCTGGTCGAGCGAAATTTAAGCTTCGCCATGGGCAACGTTAAACTACTGGGAATCCATGTTGGTATTCCCGAGATCATCGCCTCGGTAGGTTCTATCGTTATCTTTGCAATTATGTATTATATAACGCACTTCACCAAGACAGGACGGGCTATTCAGGCCACCGCCATCGATCCAGAGGGCGCTCAAATAGTGGGAATAAACATTCAGCATGTTTATACGATTACCTTTGGCTTGGGCGTAGCATGTGTTGGTGCAGCTGGAGTGCTCTTGGCGACATTCTATTATATTTTTCCCTATGTCGGCTCATTTTTTGCCATGATTGCCTTTGCTACTGTAGCATTGGGCGGTTTTGGAAGCATAGAAGGCTCTTTTGTTGCTGGAATACTTATAGGTATTATTGAGGCTTTGGGCGGCTTTTTTATAGGTCCAGCTGTAAAATACGCCATTGTGTTTATTGTATATATGATAGTAATTGTATTACGTCCAGGCACTGGTTTGTTTGGTTGGTAAACTGTGATTACTACGGAGGATACTATAAATTGGCAAAAATAATTGATAAATCTATCGCTAAAGTGGTTTTATATGTTGTTATAGTATCAATTGTGCCATATCTGTATAAGGGCACTTTTTATAGGCATGTATTAATCATGGTAGGCTTATATGGACTACTTGGAGTTGCTTGGAACATGATGGGAGGCTATACGGGTTTATATTCTTTCGGTCAAAGCGCCTTTTTTGGAATAGGTGCATATACTTCGACAGTGTTGTTGACGCGCGCCAATATAAGTCCTTGGTTGGGCATGATATGCGGTGGTCTTTTGGCTGCGATTATTTCAGCTGGAGTGGCCTATCCCTGCTCCAAATTGCGCGGTCCGTATTTCACAATTGCATCGCTTGCCTTTGCCCGAACCCTTCAAATCCTGGTTACTAACTGGAAATTTGTCGAAGGGGCGGTGGGGATACCCCTTCCTTTGATCGGAGATTCTTGGTGGTATTTACAGTTTAGGGACAAAATTCCGTATCATTTTATTATTTTTGGGTTAATGGGGGTGGCTATTCTTATCTGCTATTACATAGAAGGTTCCAGGGTAGGATGCTATTTTAAGACGATCAGAGATAGCGAAGAAGTAGCACAAGCCTTAGGAATTAATACGGTTAGATATAGAGTAATAGCCGCTATAATCAGCGCGTTTTTTACAGCCATTGCTGGAACTTTTTACGCGCAGTATGTTTTATATATAGATCCAGAAAGCGTTACACAACATATTTTAAGCGTGGAGATTGTCATGATAGCTGCCGTAGGCGGAGCGGGGACAATCTGGGGCCCCGTCTTAGGCGCCGTCATCCTAATGCCCTTATCTCAATATGCCAGGGCGCTTGTTGGTGGCACTGGTCAAGGGATAGATCTCATAATTTATGGGGCTATCATAATGTTGATAGCTATTGCACAACCTACAGGGATCATGGGTTTGCTTAAGCGCAGATCACGCAACGGCTCAGAACCGAGCTTGAGGCCGCATTTGGAGGGAGAGGGAGGTTAACTTGGAAGCACAACCGCTCTTACGCGTTCAAGGTTTGACTATGAAGTTCGGCGGGCTTCTGGCAAACCACGATGTGAGTTTTGACATTCACCCTGGCGAAATAGTCGGGTTAATAGGTCCAAATGGGGCGGGCAAGACCACGCTTTTTAGCTGTGTCAGCGGGTTTTTACGTCCCACATCTGGTTCCGTAATTTTTAATGGTGAAGATATAACTGGATTAAAACCTTATGAAATATGCCAACGGGGTATCGTGCGGACCTTCCAAATCACTCAGCCCCTATATGAAATGACTGTTTTAGAAAACGTGATGGCTGGCACGTATTGTCGATTTCGTCGACCCAAGGATGCCCGTTCGGAGGCCCTGTCTGTGCTCAAACTTACAGGCCTCTGGGATAAAAGAGATCGTATGGGCAGCGAATTGACCATACCCGATCGCAAACGGTTAGAGATAGCAAGGGCTTTGGGCACTCAGCCCAAATTGTTGATGCTCGACGAAACGATGGCCGGCCTAACTCCTACAGAAATACAACAGGCAGTCGATTTGATACGAAACATTCGCGCCCAGGGGATAACCTTGCTCATCATCGAACATGTTATGGAAGCCATCATGCCTGTAGCTGACAGGATCGTGGTTTTGGACGCGGGGCGTTTGATAGCAGAAGGTGCCCCTAAAGATATAGCTCACGATCCAAAGGTTATAGAGGCCTATTTAGGGGAGAAACGATATGTTAGACGTAAAAAACATCAGAGTCAGCTATGATCACATTCCTGCCATTCATGACGTCAGTTTTAGGGTTGATAAGGGAGAAATCGTCACGATCGTAGGGTCAAATGGCGCCGGTAAAACGACCATTATCCGAGCCATCGCCGGCATTCTCCGGCTCGATCATGGGGAGATTCGTTTCCTGGATGAACAGATAGAAAAACTTCCTTCTTATGAGAGGGTGGCGCGTGGCATTTCTTTAGTTCCAGAGGGCCGGCACATATTTGGCAAGCTCTCAGTCCACGACAATTTGCTCTTGGGAGCTCATCTTGAGACGTCACCTGAAGAGATCCAAAGAAGGTTGGAGCAAGCCTATGAGCTTTTCCCGCGATTGCGGGAACGCAAAGGGCAAAGAGCCGGCACCCTGTCTGGAGGAGAACAGCAGATGTTGGCTATAGCACGAGGCTTAATGGCCAATCCAAAGCTTCTAATGCTCGATGAACCGTCTTTAGGGCTAATGCCTAAGTTGGTTATGCAGGTGTTTGACGTTATTGATCAACTTAGGGAAGAACGAAGCCTTACAATACTTCTCGTGGAGCAGAATGTTTATAACGCGCTCGAGCTTTCAGATAGAGCTTATGTCATCCAAAATGGGCGCGTGGTTATCGAAGGCAAAGGAGAAGAATTGCTCGATAGCGATGTAGTGAGAAAAGCATATCTGGGCATGTGATAATTTCTTTAGATCATTTATATTGTATATATCTCTGCAAAAATTGTGTAAATGGTGATTGATTATTACTATGGGAGTGTTTGCAAGCTTTTTGATGCAATTTATGGATATTTAACTGGTTTTTGGTGGTTTCCCCTGTGTTTATAGCTGGAAATTATGGGTGAATCTAAGGACATTGCTGAAGGGCTTCAAAATAGTTACAGCCAGAGAGAAAAGAACCATCTACAATGATGTTTGGTCTCGGCCGACCTCTCAATGCCCTTCTCTCGGGCGGATGACTGAAATGCTGGCCTATAAGCGGCGCAAAGGTGCCCGTGTCGGTCGTCGCGTCGACAGTATGAACTGGCTCCCAAGCTTGAGAGCTGCACTTGAGCTTGGCGGATACGACGTTTGTTACCATTCCAACCAACTTGCCCTGTGTCTCAAAATGAACCTGATAAATTTTGGAGCAAATTGAACAATTGACACTTGTAGTTCAATGCCTTAGGATAACAATGTAAATGAGCACACAAATTTGATAGGGGGGGAAAGAGAGTGAAATGTAAAAATAGGTGGAGTATGATGTCGGTTGGGCTAGTCGCTATATTTGCACTTCTGGTGATCTCAGGAGGAGCCCATGCGGCTTATCCCGAAAGGCCTGTCCAGATCATTTGCCCCTGGGGTGCGGGCGGTGGAACGGATCAGGTTGCCAGGACGATAGGTGCCATCCTGCAGGAAGATTTGGGCGTTCCGTTTAACGTGGTAAACCGAACTGGAGGCAGTGGAGCTATAGGTCACATGGCAGGCGCTAAGGCTCAGCCCGACGGATATACGCTCACCATCATCACTATCGAACTCAACATGATGCATTGGATGGGCATGGCCGAAGTGACATACAAGGACTTTAGGCCTATAGGGATGGTGAACTACGATCCTGCAGCAATATGGGTCGCAGCCGATTCGAAGTGGAACAAGATGGAAGACCTCGTGAATGAGATAAAGGCAAATCCGGGCAAACTGCGCGCCTCCGGCACGGGCACGGGTGGCATATGGCATCTATCCATGGCGGGATGGTTAGCTGCGATGGGCCTGCCACCTAATGCCGTAACCTGGGTCCCCTCCACCGGAGCTGCTGAAGGATTGCGCGAGTTGGTGGGCGGTGGCGTGGACTTTGCGCCGTGCAGCTTGCCCGAGGGCATGAGCCTTTATTCGGCCGGCAAAATCAGGGGGCTCGCAGTCATGGCGGATGAGCGCATCAAAGCCTTCCCCGAGATACCGACGCTGAAAGAACTCGGCGTCGATTGGAGCCTCGGCTGTTGGCGCGGCATAGCTGGCCCTAAAGGGCTTCCCGATGACGTCGTCGGTGTTTTGGAACCGGCGTTGAAGAGAGCTGTCGAAAGCGAGCGCTTTGTGAATTTCATGGACCAGGTGGGTTACGGTATCATCTGGATACCAAGCGCCGAGGCGGTTGAATTTTTAGAGAAAGACGACGAGGTAATGGGCAACCTTATGAAGGAATTAGGTTTGGCGAAGTAAAAGCCAGAATGCGGGAGGAGCCATTTTACGGCCGCCTCTCGCTCCTTTTGCCCATTTGTGATGATGCGCCACTCGTGTAGCGAGTGGCGCATCATCACAATAGAAGCGAACCACTCAAGTAGCATTCTATGCCTCCTGCGCTGACCGTGTTTTTAAGGGCTTGTCGCTCTAATTTGGCCTGCGCCTAAAAATGGCAATTGTCATCGAAGCCTTAGCTTGACAAAAGGGGGAGATTTTGTTAAGCTATACTTAAAAAGTTGCTTAATAGTTGGTGGTGATGCTTTTGCCTCGGCAAACGCGAGAGGGAAAAGAAGACTTGTGCGAGGAGTTTTGCCCTTCCTGCAATCTCGGCTACCTCAGGGAGAAGATTTTGGAAGTGGCGGGGTTGTCGGAAATCTTTAAAGCGCTCGGGGACGAAACCAGGACGAAGATCTTATATTTATTGGCTCACCGGGAGCTTTGCGTCTGTGACCTGGCTTCGGTCTTGGGTATGAGTCTGCCCGCCATATCTCATCATCTGAGACTCCTCAAGATGCTGCGCCTGGTGAGGTATCGCCGCGATGGGAAGATGGTCTATTACTCTTTGGACGACGAGCATGTCCTGAGCCTGATCCGAGAGGCTCAGGCTCACTTCGCGGAGCAGAGATAGACGTATTGCTTTTTAGTTGGGTTGGATTGTGTCGGGTTCGGCAAGGTTAAACTGTGCGCAAATTGCGCGATGGGGATGGTTGAAAGATGAGTTCAAACCACGTAAGAGAAGAGGCGCAAAAACCGCCTCGAGGACCGAAAGAAGGAGCCTGCGGGTGCATCGCTCGGGTTGAACCGGATCCTCGGCCCCTCGATCAGGAGAGTGAGGGGCCGTTGCACGTAGAAGAAGACGAAAAAAGGGGAAACCTCCGGCAAATCGCAGCAGCAGGTGCGCTCTTCTTGGCGGGTCTCATCTGGGGCGAACGGGTAAGCCGCACGCCGTTTGCGTGGGTTGAATACGCCATTTTCTTTTGCGCCTACCTTTTGGTCGGCATATCCGTCATCCATACCGCCCTGCTCAACCTCTTTCACGGGCGGGTCTTCGACGAGAATTTTCTTTTAAGCGCAGCCTCCATGGGGGCTATCGCCATCGGCCAATTGCCCGAGGCCGCGGCGGTGATGATCTTTTACGCCTTAGGGGAATACCTGCAGGAGCGGGCAGAAGGCCGTTCGAGACGCTCCATAGCTGCCCTTTTAGATATGCGGACCGATCATGCCAATCTAAAGACAGGGGAAGCGATTAGGCGCGTCAGCCCGGAGGAGGTGAAGGCAGGACAAATCATCGTCGTGAAACCCGGAGAGAGGGTGCCGCTGGACGGGGAAGTGTTGGAGGGGTCTTCTTTCGTGGACACCTCGGCCCTAACAGGAGAGCCCGTGCCACGTAGGATCGAGGCCGGCGAAAACGTTTTGGCTGGTATGCTCAATACCGATGGAATGTTAACGGTTAAGGTGGCCAAGCCATACGGTGAGTCTTCAGCGGCCAGGATCTTAAAGCTGGTGGAGGGTGCGGCGGCCCGAAAGGCACCCATAGAACAGTTTTTCACGGCATTTTCGCGCTACTACACGCCCCTAGTGGTCTTCGGCGCATTGGCTTTGGCTGTAATACCTCCGTTGATCACGGGAGAAGCGTTTTCCGGGTGGGTTTACCGCGCCTTGGTGCTTTTGGTCATCTCCTGTCCCTGTGCCTTGGTGATTTCCATCCCATTGGGCTATTTCGGCGGCATAGGCAAAGCTTCCCGCCGGGGAATCCTGGTCAAAGGGGCGCGGTTTTTAGATGCCCTGGCCGATCTACACACGGTGGTCTTCGACAAGACCGGCACGCTCACCAAAGGCGTCTTCCGCGTAACGCAGCTTGCGGCGCGCGACGGTTTCTCCGAGGAAGAGCTGCTTTTCTTCGCTGCCCATGCTGAGGCATTCTCCTCTCATCCTATCGCCCGCTCTATACGAGAGACCTACGGTAAGGAGGTCCAGTTAGACGCCGTGAGTAATTACCGGGAGATTGCCGGTTATGGCGTAAGCGCATTGGTGGATGAGAAAAGAGTGTTGGCAGGAAACGATCGTCTTCTTCACAAAGAAGGGGTCCCTCATGATATCTGCGACTTGGGCGGGACCGCGGTATATGTGGTTGTGAATGGTTCTTTGGCCGGCCATATCGTCATATCTGACGAAATTAAGCCTGATGCCGAGGAAGCCGTAGCGCGCTTGAGGGAGCTCGGCGTAAAGAAGGTCGTCATGCTCACGGGGGACGGCGAGCCTGAGGCTCGACGTGTGGCACAAAATCTGGGTTTAGACGCCTACTTCGCCGAACTGCTGCCGGAGGACAAGGTGGCCAAGGTGGAAGAGTTAGCGTCTTCTTTGGGTCGAAGGCAAAAACTTGCTTTCGTGGGCGATGGGATTAACGATGCACCTGTCATTGCCAGGGCCGATGTGGGCGTGGCAATGGGTGGATTGGGGAGTGAAGCAGCCATCGAACTCGCCGATGTGGTGCTCATGGAGGACAAACCCTCAAAGCTTGCCGTGGCGGTAGAGATCGCCGCGCGCACTGGTCGAATAGTGCGCGAGAACGTAACTTTCGCCTTGGGAATGAAAGCTTTTTTCCTGCTCCTTGGTGTTCTCGGGGTGGCCACGATGTGGGAAGCGGTCTTCGCCGATGTGGGCGTGGCCTTGATAACTATCTTTAACGCCGCCAGGGCCTTGCGGTAGGGATTTCATCGTATTTTTGTGTTATCCTATCTCCGTTGGATCGACGCTCCGATCGAGGAGGTATGGGCATGGAAGGACCCTTAGCCGCTCTCGAGATGCTCTTTGAACCTATATCCCTCATGTTACTCTGTGGAGGCACGGCCTTCGGTATAATCTTGGGGGCGCTGCCCGGCCTCTCCGCTACTATGGGCCTGGCGCTTGCTATGCCCTTCGCCTATTATCTTCCTGTGGAGAAAGCTATGCCGCTGCTTTTGGGCGTCTATTTGGGGGCTGTCATAGGGGCTTCCATACCGGCCATTCTGATCGGCATCCCGGGGAATCCTAACGCTATCGCCACCGTCTACGACGGCTTTGCGATGGCCAAAAAGGGCCTTGCTGGAAAGGCCTTGGGAGGGGCCACGGTGGCTTCGTTCTTAGGAGGGATGATCTCCCTCTCCTTCCTCGTACTCTTATCCCCTCAGGTAGCGCGGTTCGCCCTGCTCTTCGGCCCACCGGAATACTTTGCCTTGGCTGTATTCGGCCTCACGATAATAGCTGCAGTTTCGGGAAAGGAGCTGCTCAAGGGCCTTGCGGTGGCGGTTTTAGGGTTTGCGCTTTCCCTCGTGGGTTTGGACAGCATGACTGGGGTTCCTCGTTTCACCTTCGGGAGCATCTACCTTATGGACGGTATTTCCCTCGTCCCCGCCCTCATCGGGCTTTATGCCTTTGCTCAAGTCTTTTCCGATGTGGAATCCTTGGACGTCTTCAAACGGATTCATCTCTTCGGGTTAAAGGGGGTCAAATTCAGGGAGATCCTCCTTTCCCCCAGGGAGATCGCTTCCAACCTGAGGACGATTTTTGAGTCGGCCTTGATCGGCACGGGCATAGGCGCCTTTCCTGGGACCGGTGCGAGCATCGCTGTCTTCCTCGCTTATTTTCGAGCTAAGCGAAGGAGGCCAGAGCTGGGAAGCGGTGTATTGACGGGCGTGATGGCCCCGGAGAGCGCAAACAACGCCGTCACGGGGGGAGCCCTCATTCCCACGCTCGCCCTTGGTATACCCGGTGATTCCTCCACTGCCGTGATACTGAGCGCCCTCATCGTCATGGGCGTTCAACCCGGTCCCTTGCTCTTCAGGGATCACATCCAGGTAGTCCACGTGATATTCATTTCATTGCTTCTGGCTAACATAGCCATGGTGGTATTCCAGCTCATCGGGATAAGGTTCTTCGTGAAAGCCCTTGCCATTCCGCCTCAACTTCTGATGCCACTGGTGGTGGTCTTCAGCACCTTGGGTTGCTTTGCCCTCCAAGAGAGGATATCAGATGTGCTGTTAGCCCTGGTCTTCGGCGTAGGAGGATACGTCATGGAAAAGGGCGGCTTCCCCAAGGCGCCGCTGCTTTTAGGGCTCATCTTGGGTCCCATAGCGGAGCCGCAGTTCAGGAGATCCATGGTCTTATTTCAGGGAGATTGGACGCAGTTTTTCGCAAGACCCATATCGCTTGCGCTTTTCGTGCTTACGGCGGTCGCCCTGCTCTCCCCAATTCTGAGGAGGAAGGGCAGATGAAGGTGCTCTTTTTGGGCACTGCAGGAGCGCTCCCGTCCAAAGAGAGGGACAATACTGCTCTCGCTTTCAGCGCAGGTCGCGAGGTTTTTATGGTTGATTGCCCGGGAAGCGCCGTCTCAAAGTTCCTGAAGGCGGGATGGGACCCGCTTGAGGTGAAGGCGTTACTCATCACCCACGGCCACGTGGACCACATCTATGGCCTGCCGTCCTTCGTGCACGCATCGTGGCTGCTGGGGAGGCGCGAGCCTCTGAGGCTTTACGTCACGGAACCTTATGTGGGAATGATTTACAGGATGATGCAGGTCTTCGGCCTTCCCGATAAGCGCGACATCTTTCCCTTGGAAATCGTCCCAGTGCCGCTGGCAGAATTTTCGCTCTCCCTGGGTGGGTCGCTTGAGGTTGTGACATTCCCCGTGGACCATGACCAGCCCAACGTGGGTGTGGCCATAAAAGAAGGCGCCACTGGGGCGATGGCCGTCTACTCGTGCGATACAGAACCTTGTGAGGTCGTCGTGGACCATGCCAGGGCCGCTGACCTCCTCATCCACGAGTGCAACGACTGCGTCGCCTTAGGAGAAAGACACCGAGGCCACAGCGCCGCAGAAGGGGCTGCTCGCGTAGCCGAAGCCGCAGGCATCAAGAAGCTATTCCTTGTGCACCTGGGGAGAGGACTCTTGACGAGGGAGAGTTTGGCGCTGAAAGAGGCGGAGAAGTGCTACAGCGGCCTCGTCGCAATCCCGAACGACTTGGAAGAGATCGAGGTAAAGCCGTGAAAATAGCCGTAAGCAGCATGGCCTTCGAGAGCTTAGACGAAATCTTCGATTTCTTCGAGCAGCACCCAGGGATATACCTGGAATTGGGCGTAGACCTTGGGGAGGAAGAGGTGGAGGCGATAGCGCGAAAAAGAATTCCCGCCTCCTCCCTCCATATACCATGTCCCCTTGAGAGACTCATGCCCAACATGGCAAGTTTCGACCCGCAAGCCCTCGAGACGAGCCTCGAAATCATAAATAGAAGCTTGGACGCCGCTGCTGTGTGCAAGGCTTCGGTGGCGGTTTTGCATCCCGGCTACGCTACAGATTCGCTCCTTCCCTCAGATCCAAAAAATCGCGACGCCTTCTTAAAAGAGATATCTGGGGAGACCACATGCCATATCCTGGATGAGGCAAGTGTCACTACGAGCGCGGAATACCCGCTGTCGTCGGAGTATAAGTTGTATATGGCGCATTTGGCCGAAAAGGCGCGCCTTGCCATCGATATGGCAAAAAGGCGGGGAATTGCTATGGCCTTCGAGAACCTGAACCCTCGATACCTCTATCTGTGCCAATCCCCTCGCGATATGAGGTTTTTATCTGATAGCGTCGACGACATATCGTTCTGCCTCGACATCGGGCACCTGTGGATTTCAAGCTGTGCCCACGGCTTCGATTTCTACGCCGCCCTTTCCTCCGTCTTAGATACGGGGAAGGTTACGGCGGCGCACCTGAGCAATAACTCCACTGAAGGGATGAGGTTTTCTGACGACCACCGTCACCTGCGCGAGGGCAAAGTGGACGTAAAGAAGTGCCTCGAGGCCATCCTTCCCTACAAGCCAGACTTCCTAGTCATAGAGGTCAAAGGAGACCCGACCTCCGATGTAGATCTTTTAGCGAGCATCGTTACATCCTGAACGCGCCTCCTCGAACAACATTACTTTCAACGTGCTTGAGGCCAGAAACCGGTGAGTTGACATGGTTAAAAATGTTGATTACAATATGATTAAAGCTTGTGATTAGAATCATATTTCATATAGTGGAATAAAACCGCAGAGCGCCATGTAAAAATTCATTTTTTAGATGCTTGAGCAAGTTGGTGAAGTTGCCTTTGCTATTTTTAAACTTAAATGGAGGTGAAAAGGCTTATGAGGAAGGGTAAGTGGTTGGTGTTTATAGGCATATTGTGCGTCGCACTCCTATTTGCAGCTGTGCCGTCATCTATGGCTGCTCCGAAGTATGTTTTGAAATTCAATCATGTCTTAGCTCCTGCAGAGCCTTATCATCCTGGGTTCCTTGAATGGGCCAAAAGGGTCGAAGAAAGGACGAATGGTGATTTCAAGATCGAAGTTTACCACAGTGCGCAGCTTGGTGTCGAAGAAGACATAATAGAACAGATCCGCCAGGGAGCAAATATCGGTCAAAACACAGATTCAGCGAGGTTAGGCAATTACATTCCAGGTATAGCCGTAATAAATGCTCCATATTTCGTCGATAGCCTCGAAGAAGTGATCAAACTCAAAGACCTTCCCATCATTAAGGACTGGGAGGAGAAGCTCGCCAATGAATACGGTTTAAAAGTGGTGTCTTTCAGTTGGGTGCAGGGATTCAGGCATTTTGTTACCAACAAACCCATTAAGACGCCGGACGACTTGAAGGGCCTCCGAGTGAGAACTCCTCCTGCTCCGATCTGGCAGGAGTCCGTCCGCGCTCTCGGCGCAACGCCTGTGGCTTTGGCTTTCGGAGATATGTACCCTGCTTTGCAACAAAGGGTCATAGACGGCACCGAGCTCGTATATAACAACATACCCGCCGGCAGGTTTTACGAAGTGCTCAAATACGTGAGTGAAACGAGGCACATTTTACTCGTCAATTTCGAAGTGATAAGCACGAAGTTCTTTAACAGCCTACCTGCCGAATATCAGCAAATCCTTGTAGAGGAGTGCGAAAGGGCCGGCATAGAGACTTCGAAGAGAATAATGGGCGAATTGGAGGCTAAGGCGAAACAAACGCTTATCGAAAATGGCATGACCATAGTTGAAGACGTCGATCTGCAGGCGTTCAAGAAAGCCGGAGAAAAGGCCTATGAGGTTTTGAAGCTCACCGAAGTAAGAGACGAGATTTATAAGCAGCTCGGCAAAACCAAAGACTGGTAGAGATTTTTTAAACCCCGTCCCTCTTTGAGAGGGACGGGGTTTAAAAAGGTGGGGCAATGTAGATATGTCGAGGACTTATCCGATGTTTTGCCTTATCACGAAATTGTCCAGCCTTGCATCTTCACGGAGGAGGCCGTAGCAGCATGAGGAGGGTTTATGAGTATATCTGCACAATAGAAGCCTTGGTGGCTAAGGTCACCCTCGTGGCGATGGTAGTGCTCGTATTCTCGGCGGGAATTGCGAGATTACTTAGAAACCCCATCAACTGGGCGGTGGACATGAGCACATTTCTTTTTGCGTGGTCGTGCTTTTTGAGTGCCGATGTCGCCTGGAGGAATGACAAGTTGATGTCTGTGGATGTCCTCGTAAACCTTTTCCCCGATAAACTTCGCAAGCGCATAAAATTGATAAACTACTTTGTCATATCGGCCTTTCTCATCTTCCTTATCGTCTTCGGCTTTGTGCTTTCCTATACCACTCGTGCAAGGACGTTTCAGGGCATCCCGGGGTTTAGCTACACTTGGGTTACCCTCAGTGTGCCTGTAGGATCACTTTGTTTGTTGATCACTACAATTCTCAAGGGCAGGCGAGAGTTGTAAGTTGTGCTTTAAAATGGCCCTTTAGGAAGCTTCGCTGTCGAGGGGGAATTCGCATATGCTATTAGTCGTATGCGCCTTTCTGGTCTTTCTGTTAATGGGGATGCCAGTGGCGTTCGCAATAGGTATCGGAGGCGTTCTATTCTTCTTGCAGCATCCGGAGTTGCCCATCACTATACCTATACAGCTTGCAATAACGCAGACGCAAAATTTTCCTTTGCTGGCGATACCAATGTTCGTGCTCGCAGGAAATCTCATGAACGGGGCGGGCATAACGAGAAGGTTGTTGGATTTGGCGGAAGTCCTCACCGGCCACATGCGCGCGGGTTTGGTGCAGGTATCGGTAGTTCTTTCAGTGTTAATGGGCGGCGTTTCGGGGTCGTGCATAGCCGATGCGGCCATGGAGGCGCGTATGTTGGGGCCAGATATGATCCGTAGGGGGTATCAGAAGGGGTTCGCTGCCGCAGCGATAACATGGACATCGCTAATTGTCCCTACAATCCCTCCGAGCATTGGTCTGATACTATACGGAAGCATCGGCCAAGTTTCTATAGGTAGGTTGTTTGCAGGCGGAATAGTGCCCGGACTTTTGATGATGATGTGCTATATGGTAGCGGTGTCGATCTATGCGAGGAAAAAGGGATACCTGCCAGAAAGGTCATCGCGTGCTCCCCTGAGAGAGGTTGCCACGTCTGTGTGGAAGAACCTGTTGGCCTTGATATTCCCCGTGATTTTGCTCGTGGGCCTGCGCTTCGGCTTGTTCACCCCGTCAGAGGTCGGGTCTTTTGCCGTATTTTATGCCCTGTTCGTGGGTTTGGTAGCCTATAAGGAGCTGTCGTGGGAAAGTTTTAAGATCGTCTTGAGAGACAGCATAATAGATATAGGCGCAGTTATGTTTTTGATTGCTATATCTGGTATATTTAGCTATGGCATTGTATGGGAAAGAATACCGGAGCTAATAGCAAATTATCTCCTCAGCATTAGCGATAATTCAACCATACTTCTCTTTATTATCATGGTCTTTCTGATAATTGCTGGCATGTTTGTAGATGCAACGGTGCTTATCCTAATGTTAACTTGCATTTTTCTTCCAATAGCAACGCATGTAGGTTTAGACCCTGTGCATTTTGGCCTGTTTTTCGTGATAACGATTACAATAGGTAACATTACTCCACCTGTAGGTGCGGCGATGTATGCGGTGTGTACGATTTTGGACTGCAGCATTCAGGATTTTGTAAAGGGGTCCCTTCCATTTTTCTTGGCTGCTTTGGTTGTGATAGCGCTCCTTGTTTTATTGCCCGATGTTTTCCTGTTTGTGCCTAACTTGTTGTTCGGCGGCAAATAGTCTGTTTGACGGAGATAATTAAGGCGTTACGGACATTAAAACGACGCGTCAGGAGGGATGTCGAATGCCTTTTGCCGGTAAATCTGTATTGATAACTGGAGCGGGGTCGGGGATAGGGCGCGCAACCGCCCTGTTGTTCGCTAAAAGCGGGGCCAGAGTAGCGATAAATAATGTTTCCTTGCAAAAAGGGAACGAAGTTATGGAGTTGATAAAGGATACAGGTGCTGAGGCTTGTTATGTCCCGGGCGATATATCGATTGCTGAGACGGCGAGAGAGGTTGTGGGAAAGACGATCACAGCTTTCGGCAAGTTGGACATCTTGGTCAATAACGCTGGCATCGTCATAGGAGGCAGGGTTGACAACACATCGGAGGAAGACTTGGATAGAACTCTGAGAGTCAACGTAAAAGGGACGTTTTTGGTTTCGAAATATGCCGTTCAAGAGATGAAGAAAAGAGGAGGCGGCGTGATCGTCAACGTTGCCTCTGTAGCCGCAATAAAGGGCATACCCGACAGGGCTGCCTATTCGGCTTCTAAGGGCGCTCTCGTTTCCCTCACAAAGGCTATGGCTGCAGACTATATAAAAGACAATATCAGGGTAAATTGCGTTTGCCCTGGCACTACTTTCACCGAGGGACTCGCCGAGAGGATAAAAGCGTCTCCTGACCCCGAAGCCGCCTTGGCCGAATTTGTCAAGAGACAACCGATGGGGCGGTTGGGCAAGGAAGAAGAGATAGCGCATGCAATACTCTTTGCCGCGTGCGACGAGGCGGCCTTTATGACGGGCAGCATAATAACCATTGATGGCGGCGCCAGCATGTAAACTCCGCCTAAGATTTATAATTTTGCCAAAGGCTTAATTTCAACGTTGCAGGCAAACAGAGTACACGCCTTTTAAGTGAGGCGTGCACTCTGTCGTTTTGTCTTCGAGATTTATCGTCAAGTCAATCCTTCGGCACCAACCCTCTTTGCTCCTGTGCGACTATCCTATAGGAGGCCAAGGCCTTGTCGAGCTCCCGCAGAACTCGCAGCTGTGCCTCTCGTATACGTTCTAACTCCTCCAACTGGGAGGCGACCTCCTTGGCCGACCTTTCCACAGCTTCTGCAGCTTCCTGTCCCTGACCTACCATGCGGACGATGTTGTCCATGGAGGCTGCCATCTCTTCGCTCCCTGCCGATTGTTCTTCGGCAACCGCAGCTATGGATTGGATGCCGTCGCTTATCTTCTTCACCTGTTCCATGATGTTCTGTATCTGGGCGTTCGTGGCCTGAGATGCCGCTACGGCGTTTTCTATCTCCCTCACTGTCTCTTCCGTGTCGACAGCGGCTGCGCGCGTGCGTTCGGATATCTCGCTTATGACCTGGCTCACCCTGGAGGCTGCCTGATTCGACTGCTCTGCGAGTTTCCTCACCTCATCGGCGACGACGGCGAAGCCCCTGCCTGCCTCCCCTGCCCTGGCTGCCTCTATAGCGGCGTTCAAGGCGAGCAGGTTCGTCTGGTCAGCTATGCCAGCTATGGTCGTGACGAACTCGCTTATCCCCGATACGGAGGACTCCAAAGCTTTGACGGCCTCTCGTATGCGGCGCCCTGCCTCCCCTACCCTGTTTATGATGTTTACGGTCTCTTCCACTGCCTTGCCTCCGTCTATGACGCTTTGCGTGACGGCGCTGGCGTTTTCGCTCAAAGACGTGGTTATCTGGGCGGTGTTCTGAGCTCCGGAGGACACCTCCTCTACGCCTGCGTTCGTCTCCTCGGCGGCTGAGGATATGGAGGCTACCATGGAGACTATCTCCTTTGCAGCACGCAGGCTCGCCTCCATGGCCTCCCCTACCTGAGAGCTTATCTGCTCCATGGCCTGAGAGCGCTCCTCCAGTGCGTCGTCCAGCTCCTTACACTTGCTCACCAGGCCTTTGAAGGAATCTGCGATCTTTTCAAAAGCCCCCAAGACCGCCTTTATCTCGTTGCGGCTTTCCATGTCGCCTTTTACGCTCACGGTTAAGTCTCCGGCTGCGATGCGGCTTGCAATTTCAACCAGACCCTTCAGCGGCTTAAGCAGCCTCGATACGAAGAAGGCGACGAGGGCGAGGCCTATGACAAGGGAGGGAAGGCCCCATAGCATCATCTTGGTCCTCATGGAAAGGAGCGGTGCCACGATCTGACTCTCTGGGAGGGACAATGCCACGTAGGAGTTTAACCCCTTCACGGGGAATACGGCGGCCATGGCACGACCTTTTCCGGAGCCGTAAAAGAGGTTCACTATACTGCCTCCGGTCAGGTTCGCCTTCTCCTTCTGGAAGGCCTCCCAGAAGGCGGGCATGACAGAGGAAAGAGAGCTTCCGGATTCGAGCGTGGGGTGTCCTATGACGGTGCCGTCTTCGTCGAAGACGAAGGAGGAGCTTTCCTCTCCGAACTCGGTGTTCTTGACGTAGTCTATGAGAGGAGCTAAGGATACGTTAGAAGAGACTACGATTGATGCTTCGTCGGTCTTGATGAGTTTATAGGCCCCGAAGTGAGGCATACCTCCTATGTCTACAATGCCTCCATAATGTCCTTCTCCTTCGAGGAGGGCCTTGTATGCCGGGCTTTCTTTTTCGAGCGCCGTACCGACTATGCGGTTTCCAGAGGCATCGGTTATCGTGGTTGAAACCCTCACCAGGTGGCGTGTTTCCCCTTCTTGGTGCAGTTGGAACACAGTGAACTGCCCTCCAAACTGTTTTGACCATGTGTCTACGAGGCTGTTGTCGCCGGTGAGCTGGGTGAGCCCTCCACCGGAAAGATATAAATATATTACTGGCAGGTTAAAGTTGCCCACTTCAACCATGTTGGTAGAAGACGGCATGAGCCTGCCGTTTTCTATCTGGCTCGAGGCGACAGAAAGGCTCGCCTCGTTCGCGCGCTCTAAGAGCGAGAGTTGGGCCGCGAGGGCGCTTTTTAAGCTTTCGGCATATCCGTCCGCCTGCTCTACCTCGCCTGCCACCAATTGGTCCTTGGCGGAGATGTAACTTCCCAAAAACGCGGCGACTATTATGCCTACCGTCACCAACCCCGCGGCCAACAGCACCTGAAACGTCAAAGAAAGACCGCTACGAGTCCTTGATTCAGTCATCTTAGTTACCACCCCTCATGAAAGCTTGTTTGTATGTAAAATTGAAAAACCTTTGGTACATCCTCGTGCTGGGTCGACTTTTTATAAAAATTCTAAGCCAAAATCAAAGTTGTGCCAACTCGTTTCTTGTATCAAGACCGCTATTTAATTTATAGCTAAGTTAGAAATATATCTAATTTTTGATCGTTTTTGGCAGCATCTCCGGTTGTCCTGAAGAATTGTGCATTTCCGGATTATGGTTGGGTTAAAATAAAGTCGTGGCAGGAAAGCGTTTAATGCCAATATGCGGAGGGATATTTTATGGAGATACGCATTCCCTATGGGGATTCGCACTTGGTTTGCGATCTGCCCGATGAGAGGGTGGTCGGCGTTCTGGCTCCGGCGGCGGAGAGAACGGTCGGCGACGAGAAGGAAATCGTGCTCGATGCCCTTGAAAACCCGATCGGTTCACCGCTCTTAAGGGAGCTCGTTAGAGGCAAGCGCCGCATCGTCGTGATAACGAGCGACCATACAAGGTCTCTTCCGAGCCACGTAACCCTGCCTCTGCTCTTGGAGGAGATAAGGCGCGGCAGCCCCGGTGCGGAAATAACGATACTCATAGCCACAGGGGGTCACAGGGCTCCCACGACTGAGGAGATGCGAACGAAGTTCGGCTCCCAAATTGCCGATAGCGAGCACATAGTTGTCCACGATAGCCACAATGGAGCATCGTTGGTTTATATGGGGCGCCTTCCGTCGGGCGGCGATTTTTCCATAAACAGGCTTGCCGTAGAAGCCGAGCTCTTGGTGGCCGAGGGGTTCATCGAGCCGCACTTCTTTGCCGGCTTTTCGGGTGGCAGAAAGAGCGTCCTGCCAGGCATAGCCGGATATGAGTCGGTGCTTGCAAACCACTGTGCCGAATTCATAGCCCACCCGAAGGCTCGCACAGGCATCCTCGAGGGGAACCCGATTCACGAGGACATGCTTTACGCAGCCGAGGCGTCACGCCTGGCCTTCATTTTGAACGTAGCCTTGGATTCGCAGAAGAAGATATGCGATGCCTTCGCCGGCCACTGGAACGAGGCGCACTTGGCGGGCTGTGCCTTCGTAAGAGATCGGTCGTGCGTGAAGGCATCTTTCGCTGATATCGTCATAACGAGCAACGGCGGCTATCCTTTGGATCAGAACATATACCAGGCAGTTAAGGGCATGACGGCTGCCGAGGCCACGTGCAGAGAGGGCGGCGTAATCATCATAGCTGCTGAGTGCAGGGACGGCCACGGTGGCGAGGCCTTTTATCGTGCCTTCGAAAGAGTGCACACCCCCGGCGACCTCATGGAGGAGATCCTTCTTAGAGGAAGAGACGAGACGCAGCCGGACCAGTGGCAGATTCAGATCTTTGCGCGCGTTCTCATGCATCATCCTGTCATAATGGTGACGAGCGCCCCTAAGGATATGGTGGAAGCGCTCAACATGATGTGGGCGCCTTCGCTCGAAGAGGCGTTAGCGATGGCGGAAGGGCTTTTGGGGGACAGGAAGGCTAAGATCACCGTCGTGCCCGACGGCGTTGCGACCATAGTAGAACCGTGAGTTCAGTAGGCCATGCCCAAAAGCCATAAAGGAATTACTCCAGGCAGAGGGACATCCAGGCCATCTCTTACGACTATGTCGGCTTTTTTGCGGCTTTTGCCCCTACCTCCGACTTCTATGGTAACGCCATCAACCCAAAAATCGTAGGCCCGCTCGTCGTCGGAGGCAAATATTTTCCTTCCAGCCTCCTCCAGGGCGCAGGCTGCAAAGGCCTCCCTTACGTTGGCCACGTTTCCGTTTAAAGCATGATAGGTAGATGGGTCGTAGAGAAAGAGCTTGGCTCCCTTAAGATGTGTCTTCGTCTCCATGCCCTTCCTCTTCACTACTCGAATCAGACAGATGCGTGCCATGACCTCGATTAGGTCGTAGAGTTTTGCTTTGCCTACTCCCCATTCGCGCGTCAGCGATTCTATATTGAGTACAGGAATGGGTGAGGTGGCAAGATATCCGACAACTGCCTGCATGAGCCGCAGGTGATTTTCCGTTACCTGAGGCGTCCAATAAGGGACGTCAGCGAAAAGCATCTTCTCAAGGAGGCCTCTCAACCTTTCAGCGTAATGTCCCTCTAAGAAAAAGGGCCTCAAACCTTGGTTTAGGTACTCCTCAAAGGCGGCGAGAAGGTTTATTGAATTTACAACTTCGCGGAGAATAGAGAGATCGGGATTGAAGGGGTTTAAAGTGAGAAAGGTGCGCCCAAACCTTAAGGCGATGAATTCACGGAAAGATAGGAGCGGAATCCGCACCTGGATAAACCTGCGAGAGAGGTCTGAAACGCTGGCTTCCAGTGCTGCGCTACTGCTATCAGTGGCCCAGATTTTCTTGCCAGGGAAGGCGTCGTAAATGGCCTTCAGATGCCGAGGCCACTCGCGGATACAGTGAACCTCATCTACTATAATGCCATCATACCCCGCCGCGAAGGCTGCCTCGCCCAAATCCCACAATGGGACCGGCACCACCAGGGGATGATCGGCAGGGATATATAATGACCCGCTCGCCTTAGATAAAGCGAGCGTGGTCTTACCTACGCCTCTCGGACCTAAGACGAGCAAACCTCTGGACGATAGGTCTATCTTATCAAAATGCGGGCGCAATGTTTGAGGCAGGCTCAGGATGAGGCGGCTTTGAATCACTTGCAGCTTTTGTAGCAGTTCTTCTATAATCATTGTAATCCCCTCGATCCGTTCTATGATAGAACGATTTTAGCACATTTTCGTTCTCGTACAGAACCGAAATATGCTATTTTATTCATATTCGTCCTTTGGAAGTACGCCTTTGATTATGATCAGTTTTGAGACAAAACTATACGGCGTTGGCCCACGGGCGCTAAAATAGATTTTTGAAAAGGCCTTGCAAAAGGGAGCCTGTGAAGGAGGAGAAATCTTGGATAGCAGGTTTGTGGTCATAGCGGATGACCTCACCGGCGCGAACGACACGGGCATCCAATTCGTGAAGCTCGGGTTTACGGCGGCCACGCTGCTCGATCCTTCGGCGTTGCGCGAAGAGGCCGAATATGATGTGGTGGTCGTAGACACGGAGTCGCGCAACGTAAGTCCGGATGAAGCGCGCAAGTTGGTGAAAAAAGCCGTCTTTGAACTTCTTCCCCTCTGGGGCGAGGCCATATTTTACAAAAAGGTGGATTCCACCTTGCGGGGAAATATCGCATCAGAGCTATCCGCTCTGCAGGAGCTTTTAAATCCCTCTTGTATAGTCTTCGCTCCGGCTTACCCAAAAAACGGCCGCACAACCAGAGACGGCATCCACTACCTTCACGGCGTCCCGGTGGATCAGACGGAACTCGCCAAGGATCCGAGAAAACCTGTAACCACGTCCGATCTTAGCGAGCTCCTCGCTTCAGGGGGTTTCTCTTCGCGCCACCTCTCCTTAAAGGTGGTAAGAGAAGGGTCAATACCTGCGGTGCTTGCGGCAGCCGGAGGGGGGCTTTGCCTTTCTTTCGACGTGGAAGAAGACGACGACTTCACTGCCATTATAAACGGAGTCGCATCGGCGGTAGATGTCGAGCGTGTGCTGTGGGTAGGGTCTGCGGGATTGGCCGAAGCGCTGGCTGCGCACTCGTCGATCGGTCGGTGCGGGTGTGGTGGGCCAGCTTTGGCCGTCGTCGGCAGCGCGAGTGCCACAAGCAGAAGCCAACTCCGGAAAGCGGCTTCTGAAGGGCTAGTTACGGTTGTAGCGGTGGACACAGCGCAGGCGCTCCTTCAGAGAGAAAGGGAACTCGAGCGAGCGTGTGCGCAGGCGGTGAAAAAGCTTGAAGGGGGCAAATCTGTAGCGATAGCCTCCTCCTTGGAAGAGCGGCAGTGGGAAGCCTCTCGCGAGGCGGCCGCAAGCCTTGCGATATCGATGGAAGAGGTGAGCGAACGCATAGCGGCGTTTCTGGCAGACCTTGCTTCTTCCGTTTTGAGCAAATCGCGCGCGAGCGGGCTTTTCGTCACCGGAGGGGATATAGCCGTGCACGTCTTCGGGAGGTTGGGCGCCAAGGGGGCGGCGCTTTTGCGCGAGATCGAACCCGGCATACCGCTTACGACGCTCCTCGGCGGGGCGTACCACGGCATGCCGGTTATAACGAAGGCGGGGGCTTTCGGCGACGAAAATACGCTCTGTCGCAGCATGAAGCTTTTGGTCGGGCGGCGATAGCGCGAAATCGGTTCGTCCTCACTGGATAAAGTCTATGCACTTAAGAGATTATTTTGAAGGAGGCAGTGCGATATGAAAGCAATCGGCATCGTCTGCAGTCCGCGGAGGAACGGCAACTCTGAGGTCTTGGTCCGCGAGGTGTTGAACGCCGTTGTAGATGGCGCAGCGAAGGTGCTTCGTCCCAACGAAATGAAGATCAGGGGATGCCAGGGATGTTACGCCTGCAAGGAGAAAGGCCGCTGCGTTGTGGAAGACGACATGCAGGAGTTATATCGAGAGATCGAAGAGGCCGATATCGTAGTTTTCGGCACCCCTATCTACATGTATGGTGTGGCCTCACAGTTTAAGGTCGTGCTGGATCGCCTCTTCGCGTTTTTGGGATCAGCGCCCGATTTTAAAAGCAGCCTTCCCAAGGGTAAAAGGGCGGCTTTGGTGGTCTCGCAGGGATACGAGGATGCGCAAGAATACAGTGCTCATATAGCCCAGATGAAGGAATCGCTCCGCGTAGTCGGTTTTGACGAGGTAAAGACGCTGGTAGCCTCGGGACTCAATGAGCTGGGCGAGGCGGCGAAGCGGCCGTCTTTGGTTCAAGAGGCCCAGATGTTGGGGCGAGCCTTGCGCTCGGCTTGAGGTTTTTGAGGCGAGGGCGGTTTTCAAGTTTTAACCGACGCTTGCGCCCTCGCTCCATAGGCGCTCTTCTATGGCCTCATCCGCAGTCGAAGGGAGGATCCAGGCGTCTTTCGCATCGACAGATACTGCGCAGCCCGACGAGCATGTCGGCCTGCCGAGTTCAGTGGCGCACCACGTTTCGCCTGTCGGCTCGTGCTTCAAAATATAGTGCGTGATTGTGCCGCCGAACTCCACATCTGCAATCCTCCAACCCCCGCTTGCGTCAGAAGCGCGAATCTTTACGTCCTCTGGCCTCACTACAGCGGTGACGCTGGAACCGCAAGAGATCCTCCCCTCGCATCGCGCTGTCAGGCTGCCGAAGAAGGATTTGACGGTGGCGTGGTTGCGAGAGCCCGATGCCACTATGCCGCTTACGAAGTTAGCCTGCCCGAGAAAACGCGCCACAAAGGTATCCGCCGGCTTTAAATATACCTCCTCCGGTGACCCCGCCTGTTTCAGCGTTCCTTCGCTGAGTATCGCCACGCGTGAGGCAATCGCCATGGCCTCAGCCTGGTCGTGGGTGACGTATATAGATGTGAGACCGAGATCTCTATGCCAGCGCTTGAGTTTTGCGCGCAGCTCTTCTCTGAGGCGCGCATCGAGGCTCGATAGCGGTTCGTCGAACAGCATGACGGCAGGGTTTGTGACGAGCGCCCTTGCCAAGGCGACGCGCTGGAGTTGCCCACCCGACAGCTGGCTCGGCTTCCTATCTTCCAGGCCTCTGAGCTCCACTGCCTCCAATGCTTCGCGGGCTTTCCTTTTTCTGTCGTCTTGGCTCATCTGTTGCAGCTCCAGCGGGAGCGTGACGTTTTCCTCCACCGTCATGTGCGGCCACACTGCGCCAGTTTGAAAGACCAATCCCACTCGGCGCTCCTCTGGCGGCACGTGCTTAGTTCCCCTCGTTATGACTCGCCCGTCCAGGGCGATGACGCCGGCGTCAGCCCTCTCCAGGCCGGCCATTATACGCAAGAATGTCGTTTTCCCTGAGCCGCTCGGACCCAGAAAACAGAAGAACTCTCCTGCCTGCACGGAAAGCGTTACTTCCTCGAGGGCTATAGCGTCTCCGAAGCGCTTGCATAACCCTTCTATGACGAGTTTGGACATGTTTACCTCCCGAAAAGTGACGTGCCGTATCTGCGTAAGAGGAACAATGCAAATCCGAAGAGCAACGTGACAAGCACGCTGAAGGCTGTGCTGTAGGTAGTATACCCTGCAGCCTCCAGGTTATATACGGTGACACCTATCGTTTCGTTCCCAGAAGTCCACAACAATCCGGAGACGGTGAGCTCCGTCAACGCGGTTACGAACACGAGAAGGACTGCAGCCTGCCAGTGCGAGCGCAGAAGCGGAAGCGTTATCCTGACGAATTTCCTTATAGGCTTAAGGCCCACAACTTGCGCCGCCTCCTCGTAAGATGGGTCGAGTTGAAGGAATCCGGCAGCGAGGGTCCTCGTGGCAATGGTAAAGAATCGCGCTACATAGGCAAGAAGCATAACCCATCTCGTGCCGTAGATGTGCAAGGGAAGCCAAGGATCCACCCAAGAGAGTATCATCGCCAGGGCGAATACCGTGCCGGGGATGGCATAAGGGATCGAACCGACCCTGTCAATCCAGAGGAAAATCCCCTTTCTGCGTGCCACGCCCCGAGCCACGACAAACCCCAAGGCGATCGTTGCGGCCGCAGCCCCCGCTGCGAGGACGAGGCTGTTGAATGTGGCCCTCCATGTCTCGTTCAAGCCGAAGAGGACGAAGGCGTAGTTCTTGAGCGTTGCCGTCGATAACGAAAGTTTCACCCCATAGGCCGGCAAAAGCGACGTGAGGATCAGCGCCGCGATCGGGCCGAGGGCTGCGCATCCCAAAAATATAAGTACCGTTGCGGACAAGATGAACCTCGTCCTCCCTATGGCAAATCGATACGGCTCCTTTGCGGAAGAGGGCGTGCGGTAATGGGCTTTTCTTATCAAGCGATGTTGGAAATATAACCCCCCCACTGCGACGATTGCCCCTAAGGAAGCCAAAATTGTCACCTTGGCGAAGGATACCTCCGTAAACCCCACAACCTGCTGGAATATATACGTTGAAAGGACAATTAAACCGCTGGGCAGAGCCACGAGCGCCGGCACGCCGAAGTTTCCAAGCGAGCCCACAAAAGCCAACACTCCGCCTGCTGCTATACCGGGCGCCGCCAGAGGGATGGTGATCCGCGAAAGTATCCTCCACCGCTTAAAGCCGAAGGTCGCAGCGACCTCCTCGACCTCTGGCGGTATATTTCGCAGCGCCGCCATCGTAGAAAGATATACGACCGGATAGTGCAGAATCCCGAGGAGGGCGATCGTGCCGTCTAAGCCGTAGGCGTTCCAAACCACTACCCTTTTGCCGGCTATTAGGCTCGCCAAGCGGTTGAACCACCCCACCGGACCCCAAAGCTGCAACCACCCGAGGGCCTGCACGTAGGGCGGGAGAAGGAGGAAAAGGAGCGTCGCCGCTGTGATGGCGCCTTTAAAAGGGATGTCGCTTTTGACCACAAGGAGTGCTCCCGATGTGCCGATGACGATAGAAATTGCAGTAGCGGCCAGCGATACGACGAAGGTGTTTTTGAGCACCATCCAGGTGGAAGGGTTTTTGGCTACCTCCATGAGTGGCCCAAGCGTAAGCCCTTCTCCCGGGACGAAAAAACCTCCGAGGAGCAGGCGGAGCAATGGATAGGCTGTGGCGAGGGCAAGCACGCCGCAGACCACAGCCGTGGAGATGGGAATGGGGCTTGGGCTATTGGGGGAGTCCGAAGAGCTGGGCAAACTTCCTCTTGTCCTCCTCGCGCACCTGCGATAAAAGCTTCGGATCGCCCTGGAGAAATTTGATTTCGCTAAAGCGCGGATATCCTTCGGGTGGCGTTACGTCACGCCTTATCGGCATATAAGAGGCGGTCTCTGCGGCTAGCTCCTGCCCCTCCTTCGAGAGGACGAAGTCCACAAAACGCTTCGCCAGCTCCAAATTTTTGGCGCCCTTTGCTATAGCCACCGGCTCGGTTATTACCGGAAGCCCTTCTGTCGGGTAGACAAAATCGACGGGAGAGCCGGCCTTTTTAGCTTTGAGCGCTTCGAAGTTGACCAGCATGCCGTAAGGCCTCTCCCCGCTTGCCGTCATCTTCTTCACGTCGCCGTTGCCGCGGACGATCTGGACGCCGTTATCCTTCAACCCTCGGTAAAACTCCCACCCCGCAAAGCTTTCCCTGGTGAGGACGCTCAGGTTGAAGGCCGCGGCTCCGGAATAGAGGGGAGACGGCATTACGACTTTATCCTTCGCCTCTGGCGAAATCAAAAAACGCCACGAGGGGTCTGGTCTCTTTCCCTCCGTGTTATAAACTATGCCGGTGGCGATGAGCTTCGTTCCCGTATATGTGTGGTCAGAGTCGACGAAGGTCGGATCTATCGCCTCGATTTCGGGCGAGGCGTAAGGTTCCAAGAGGTTTCTCTCCTTGAGGCGCTCGAGCGTGGGGGCGTCTGCCACGAAGAGCACGTCCGCCTGGAGACTTCCGCCCTGCACCTCCATGAGAAAGCGCGATATCACTTCCTCTGTGCCCGAGCGAAAGACTTTTACTTCTACGTTCGGGTGCTTGGCTTTAAATCCCGAGATGAGCTTGCTCACGTCGTCTTGGGGTTGTGAAGTATAAAGCGTTATACTCCCCAAAGCTTCTTGGGAAAAGGCCCCATCGACGAGGACGGGCATGGCCAGCAATGCTACGGATAGAGTCAAAAGGAGTGTTGCTTTAACGGTTGCGCGATACATAAACTTTCCCCCTTACGCAATATGTTTTTTAGGACAATTGAAAGCTTACCACAATGATCGCGCCGCCATCGTTAAAAGATCATCACTGTCGGGTAACGAATTCGTAACGGTCCCCTAAATAGGGCCATGCAAAAGAGCGAGATCCCTTTTGGACATGCCCTTTAGGTGTATTATAATTCTAAAAATGATCGCTGCATTGCGAATGACAGAGGGTGAGCAATTTGGCCGCTAAAAATGCGATTCAAATAGCGGAAATAAAGGATTTAGAGGCGGGAAATCCTTTTGTAACCGCTGGAATCCTCATGATGGCGAGGGAGAGGTTCACGAAAACCCAGCAGCCGTTCTGGGAAGTCACGATAATGGACGCAAGCGGCATGCTGGATGCCAAGATATGGTCCGACGGCAAGTGGTGGGACCTCAGAGAAGGGGGCAAAAAGGCCTTTACTCCCGACAAAGCCAGCGTTCTCGAGAACGCCGTGAAGCGGCCGGTAGGGGTAAAGGGCGTGGTCGCTGAATACAAGGGCAAGCTGCAATATAACTTCATAGAGATTTGCATCTTGGACCCGCTTAAATACCCCTTGGAATCTTTCCTGAGAAAATCGCCGATCCCGTTGGAAGATATGTTGAGGGAGTTTTGGGCCTTGGTTCATGGATGCGACGAGCCATTGCGGTCCTTTTTGTCAAAAGTTTACAGCGGAAGTTTCTTGGAACAGTTTCAGGATGCCCCGGCGGCGCTCAGCTACCATCACGCCTATGTGCACGGCCTGCTCGAGCACACCATCGCCGTTACGAAGAGCGCCAAGGCAATCGGCGAGTCTTACTTGGAGCGAGGTTTAAAGATCGACATGAATGTTTTGATCGCGGGCGGCCTTTTGCACGATATAGGCAAACTCGACGCTTATTGTGCCGATCCGTTGCCGGGGATGACTATCCAAGGCGCAGTGATAGACCATATTCCGCTGGGCTACGCTATGTTCGTGAAGCTGGCTAAAGAATATGAGCTCGACGAAGAGACGGCGTTAGAGATAGGGCACATCTTGGTGAGCCATCACGGCAAGCGTGAATATGGATCGCCCGTTCTGCCGAGCACGCTCGAGGCGCTTATAGTATCTGCTGCCGACGAATTGGATTTTCTCATGTTCTGTTGGAATTCCGCCGAAGGCACAGACGACTTAGACCTCTCGGACTTCCACAAGCCCGCCCAGCGGAGGTTTTGGAAGAAACCCTCACAAGTATCCTAAAGCAGCGGGCTGAACAGCTTAGCGATGCCGTAAAAAGTGCGCTTTACTAAGGGGTGTTTCCCCCAGTCAGAGGCGCAAAGCTTCCTGGAGTTGTTTATGTATCTTTCCTGAGCGGCCAAGACTTGAGAGGCTTCATTCCTTCCGTAGAGGATGAGATCCAGCTCGAAGTTCAGCGCGAAGGAGCGAATGTCGAAGTTGCTGGTGCCCAAGAAGGCGAGGTCGTCGTCGATGGTCACGGTTTTGGCATGAATAATGCCGCCTTGATAGAGATATATATCCACGCCCATGTCGAGCAGCGGCGTAAAATAAGCCTTGGCAGCGCTTCCGACGATAAGCTGGTCGGTTCTTTCGGGCACTATGAGCCTCACGCGCACATCCATTAATGACGCCGTTTCTAATGCATGAAGGGTCTCGCTTTCCGGTATAAAATAAGGCGTAGTAATGGTGACTTGTCTTTGCGAGGTTAGTATGGCAGCTACGATGAGCCTCTGGTAACTTTGATACGGATTGTGTGGCCCGCTTGGGACGACCTGCACGATAGAATTGCCCTCAGGCTTGACCTCCTGCAGGACATAGTCCACGTTGTCAAAAGAAGGCTTTTCGTGGGTTTCGACGTACCAGTCTTCGTGAAAAACGCCCTCAAGCTGGACCACGACAGGACCTGCTAACCTCAAAGTTAGGTCATGCCAATGAAGACCCTTGGCTTTGTTTTTATAAGAAGGTTCGATGATGTTGTGCGAACCGGCGTAACCGACTTTGCTGTCTATGACGGCGATCTTCCGGTGGTTTCGTATATCGTAGCGGGCGGTCGAGTGCGTCCGCCGCAGAAGTTTTATGGGCAGCGCTTTTGCTATCTTGATGCCTGCTTCTTCGAACATGCGAGCGTGCTCTTTTAAAAAAACCTTGGAGCCCACTGCATCTACAAGCATGCGGCACTCTACACCCCGCCCGGCGGCACTTTCGAGCGAACGAAAGAGCCTTTCAGTGACCTCGTCGTAAGAGAATATGTAATATAAAAGGTTGACGTAATTCTTGGCACCGTCTATGTCTGCACATAGCCTATCTATAAAAGCCTTCGTGTCGTTTATGAGTTCCAGGGAGTTTCCCGGCATCGGCTCCATGTCCACCATTCTACTGGCCAGGTAACTTATTCTGATGTGGCGGTTGTCTAAATCGGGATGGTGGAGGTTTTCGAAGAGGCGGGCTCTCAAGTTTTTGATGCTGTCCCCCAGCTCTCGGAGCAGCATCTCGCGGCGTTCTATCCTTTCCCTCGGCAGTCCCGTCGATCCAAAGAGCGAATATAGGATCAACCCGCCCCAAGGCCATATGTTGATGGCCAAAAGCCAAGCCATGGCCGTGGCCGGCTCATGGCGCAGCGGCACATAACACAACATGAACACCCGAATGATGAAGGAGGTCATGTTGTATAAACCGAGAATTATTACCGTGAGGTTCATGCCGCCTACTTCCGCTTTTTATTAAACTGCTATGCTACCGGTAGCATATATGGCATCACTCAGCAGCTCCGCTTTTTGCACTGAAAAATCGCACACCAGGGGGAGGTGATCTGAGAAACTCACCCTCGGCACGAAGAAGTTTTGCATCTCGATACCGGGGCTGTAAAGTACAAAATCCAGCGCGAAGCTCGGGTAGCTGCTGGGAAATGTCGGCATGTCGGCGGCATTTGCGTTCTTCAAGTTAGCTGCTTCCATCAAAGGTGCCAGTTCCCTTGCACCGCCGAAGGTGTTTCCGTCCCCTGCTAAAATAATAGGTTTTTCGATTTTGGCGCACCTGTCCTTCAGCTCTTCAAGCTGTGCTTTGCGCGCGCCCGGTCCCAAGGACAAATGAACGAGGAAGAGCACGAAATCCGAGTATTCTATCTCGAGCACCGCCCTTTTCATGCCGCGGCTTAGGTAACGCCTTCTGTAGGTGACGGGAGGCACTTTTGTCACCACCGCATTGCCTTGAAATCTCAAGACCGGGGCTTTTGCGATGAAGGAATTCCCGTGATATTTGCAGGCGAAAACGGGAAGGCCTCCGATTCGCGATGCCACGATGGCCGGCTGGCTTGCCCCATTTTGCCTATAAGACCCGCCGTCTGACTCTACCAACCCCACTATGTCGGGGTTTAGCTTCGCTATGAAGTCGGAAATCTCCCAGAACCTGTCTTCGGTCTTCCTGAAGCAACCCCAAAAGGGGAAAGGCAGATGATAATCCCATCCCGTTCCGGTGCCATACCTTACGTTATAAAGCACCAACCGCATTGGGGTCAGGTCTTTACTTTTTGTGCTTTTATTTTTATAGTCCGTGTGTTTTGCCACCCCTTGCCCTTGCCCCTTTAGCTTTAACGACAAGGCTCGTTCATATTATCGGCAAATTATACCATGTCATTCGAACATCGTTGGAGTCACATCTTTATTTTTTGTGTTTGCCGGTCTTTGTTAGCTTTCTTCGTCTTACCTCTTGAATTTCACATCTTTTTCACACATCGCTCATCGCATATTACGTCTTACACTCACTCTCACATTCACTTTCACATTCACATTCACATTCACTTTCACTCCCCCACGTCTCACCTCTCACATTATTTTCCCTGACAACCCAGCTCGTCGTTTGCCGCAAGTTTGGGCTTATTAGAGAATATAGATACGTTCCACTCTTTAAGCAGCCCGTTGAACAAAAATAGTGAGATTGCGAATCCGGTGATGGCCGATAGGGGTTGGCACCACCATATTCCCTTTATGCCGAAATAGATGTTGAGAATGATGGCCATCGGTATGCGCATCAACATGTTTCTCGTCAGTTGCACGATGAGATTGTAGATGGTGTGCCCGGCGCCTTGAAATACCGCTCCGATGATTACCGTGAGTGCGATAAGAGGATATGCCGTGGTGGAAGCGCGGATGGAAGCCGAGGCATAGGCGAGCGTCGTATCTTCCGGTTTGAATATCGCTAAAAAGGCCCATGGCGCAGCGAAAAGCGCAACCCCAACGCCCGTCATCAGCAGGCTTGCCCATTTGGCGGAAAAGATGAAGCCGGATCTGATCCTGTCGTGTTTTTGCTGTCCTAAGTTATAGGCCACGAACGGTATCAGCGCAGAGCTGAAGCCAAACACTATCAAGAAGGCGAGGTCTTCAATCCTGTTCCCTAACATCCAACCGCTGATAGCAGCCTCGCCATACTTCGATAGGAGCTTGTTCAAAACTGCAGCTCCTACGGAAAAGCTTATCTGGGATATCGAAAGCGGCAGTCCCAGCGCTAAGAGGCGGCGCCAGATCAGCGGAGTGTTCCTGTTTATGGCTATACGAGGGAAGATCTTGCTGCGCCTATTTAAGTTGATCCACGAAAAGGAAAGAGTACAAAGCCTCCCTATGAGTGTGGCTATCGACGCGCCGGCGACCCCCATGTCGAGGGAGAACATTAAAATTGGGTCTAAGGCGAGGTTGAGGGCGTTCCCGATGATCAGGCTATACATCGGGATCAAGGCTTCGCCTTGGCTTCTGTAAGTGGCGTCTAAGAGCATCGAGCATGCGGCGATCGGAAAGCTCCATATTTGCCAGAAAAGGTAATCGCTTATCAAAGGGAGCGTCGCCGTGGTGGCGCCCAGATGGTGGAAAAACCATGTCCTGAAATTTGCCGACAGGAAGACGATCGACAACAGGGACAAGGAGATCATGAGGGATAGCGCTGCACTCGACAAAACCCTGGCGCGGTTGATTTTCTTCATGCCGAGCGCTTTGCCAGTGAGGGCCGTCACCCCTACAGCGCATCCACCTAAAAGGGCATATTCCACGATGACAACCGGCATGGTAAGCGACACGGCGGCAAGCGGCACAGTGCCGAGCCACGATATGAACAAGGTGTCGACTATGTGAAATATCGTGTGCCCTACCATCGTTATTATGGACGGGATAGCTAAGCGCCAAAGCACCGATGATACTTTGTCGTTACCCATATCGACGTTGCTCGACAAGCGAATTGCCACAACCATTCCTCCACCGTGCGCGTTCCGCACTATAAGACTTAAAGCTCGGATCTGGTCAAGTCCCAAATCTCCTGTAAAAAGGGAAGCGTCACGCAGGAAGCCTGAGATATTTATTATACGACGGCATGCAAGTAGGTTGTTTACGTATATTCAGAAAGGCCCCTCGACAGGCCGCTTAAAGTGCAGCTGCTCGACGAAAAAGGAGAGGTAATACGCGAGTCCGAGACGAGCGTAAAATTCGGGATCGCGCACGTCATTTACGATTAATCACATTTTTACGATGTTTGATATGCTCTTTTATATCCCCAGATGTATTTATTACGCTTTCTTTTGTTTCTGAGAACGTTCGCTTATGATCACTCTTGTAGCCTTGTCAATAATAATTGGAAACTTATGATAAGTGGTAAAGTTCATATAAGTTTGAGTTATGCTCATTTCTGGTGTATGGAATTAAAAGAAAAAGCGGCGTATCTCTGTTGATCGGGAAAATAAAAGAATCTAAATCAACATTGGAGGGATACGCCATGGATAAGTCTACTACTTCTTGCTCATGGGAACCAGAGCAACTTTTACAGATGCTTTAACTGAGCTGCTAAGGAAAGTAGAGCTAACCCAACTTCCGCACCTTAGGCCGGATTTTTGGCCAAATTTGCCCCTTTAGTGGCAGGAAAGCCTTGCAACGTCTGAGGGCCATATCGGCTTGACTCAATATAGTGACTAATGGTGTAAAATATATGTGTTGACTTATACTTATAACTTATATAGGTTTGTATGTTATGGTAATGGCATGTATATCAGGAAGACCGTACACAAGGGCAAAAACGGCAAAGAATACGTCAACTACCTCTTGGTTGAGTCTGTGGCCACACCAAAGGGACCCAGGCAAAAGACCATCTGTTCCTTGGGCAGCTTAGAGCCAGGCCC